>JAITNB010000137.1 GCA_031290695.1 Coriobacteriales bacterium
ACGCCCGTGTATACCATGATACCCAGGCCAAAGACAACCATGAGCGGGCAGCACAGGTCGCGCAGCCAGGTCCAGCTATACCAGAACAGGTTCCACTCAGGCGGCAGATAGAACAAAAACCACACAAAGGCGAACAGCATAGCAAGCGTGAGCAACACGGCACCATACTTGATGATGGCGGTGCCGCTGAGGAATACCCGCACGAACACCTTGGGCTGCCCCAACTCGAATATCAGGAGCAGGGTGCCCACGCCCAAACAGACGACGCCGGCAAAGACGCCCATCGAGAGCACGACGCCCACGCCGGGAACCTGGGGGCCAAAGATAATGTCAAACAGGCCGCCAATAAAGAGCATGCCGCCACCCAGGCCACCCAGGAAGAGGTAGATGGCGATGGGCCAGGTCCAGTAATGTTTAGTGAGCTTGTTGGTATGAAAGTGGCTCATTTGGCACCTCCCAAGTCAGGGATGTAATAGACCTGGGGCTCTGTGCCCAGTTCTGGGAAGATAGTGGTGACGGCGAGGCTGTTGACAAGCTTTGAGACATCGCTCTCAGGGTCGTCAAGGTCGCCAAAGATGCGCGCCTTCTGGTGGCAGGTCGCCACGCAATAGGGTTGCTCGCCCTCGCGTACGCGATCCTTGCAGAAGGTACACTTGCGCACAAAGCCCTCCTTGTGGTTAACGTCACGCGCGCCGTAGGGGCAGGTGTTGACGCAAACCTTGCAACCCATGCACTTCTTCTCATCCACCCACACGATGCCGTCAGGCTCCTGCTGTGAGGCGTTGCAGGGGCAACAGATAGTGCAGGGCGGGTTGTCGCAGTGCATACAGAGGAGCGGTGTGAAGGTCTGATGCACATTGGGAAAGACCCCCTGCACACCCTCGCCCACCACCGGGTTGTAGATGATGTCCATAGGGAGCTCGTTCCAGGTGCGACAGGCAACCGTGCAGGACTGGCAGCCGATGCAGCGGCGCTGATCCATAACCATAGCGTATCGGGTCATGTTCACTCCCCTCCCTCGTCGCCCGCAGGCACCGGCGTAGGTGCCTCGATGGGCTGCTTGGTGGCCATGTCGTAATACTGGCCGGTGGCCTCGTCGATCAGGGTCTCCGTTGTGGGGTCATACGCATAGTGCGTCTCGAGGTCGTAGTACACGAAGGTCTCGGGATGGTACAGCCAGCCGGAATCGGGGTCGTACGCAAGTCCAAGCTCGATGTTCCACGCAAGCTTGGTTGCCGTGTCCCACGTAAGCCCCTCGGGAACCTCAAAGGCAGGTTTGGGGTCGTAGGGAATCGGGTCATACGCGCACTTCTCCGCAGAGGGCATTACCGTGATGCCGGGTTCTTTGGCAGAGCCGGGGATCGAGAACTGCGTGTCGACCCCTTCGTTGTCCCAATAGCCAACCTTGTAGACCTTGCAGAGAAGGCCGCGGTTGGCCCAGCTGCCGCCAATGGGGTCGCAGTGCTCGGCATCGACCGAGGAAAGCACGTTGACATTGCTCTCAAGGCAACCAAAGGGCTCGTCGCCCGCAGGGCCGCGCTCGGGATACCACCAGCCGCGCTGCGCATAGATAACGCGCGCATCGACGCTTGGCTCGATATTGGCACGCTGCCTGATGCGGCCGCGGCGCGTCTCGATCCAGCACCAGTCGCCGTCCTTGATGCCCAGCTCGCTGGCCTTGAGGGGGTTGATAGTGAAGTAGGGCTCATGGCGCAAGAAGCGCACGCTCGCGATGTTGAACTGCTCGGAGTGGTGGTACGGCATGAAGCCGCCGCCGGTGGTGAGCACGAGCGGGTACTCGGCCGCGACCTCGGGGTCGTCCAGCTCGTTCTCGGCGGGGCCTATCCACGTGGGCAGTGCCGGGTAGCCCAGCTCCTCGAGGATCGAGGACTTGAGCTCGACGCGGCGCGAGGGGGTGCAGAAGCCGTTGGCACCGTACTTGTAGAAGTGCAACGGCGGGTAGTAGAAGCGGTAGCTCTCGACAAACTCGTTATAGCTGCCCACGGGGAGGCCCAGCGGATAGATAACGTAGTAGAACGCCTCTTCCAGGGTCTCCCACGGCCACTGGTCGGGATCCTGGCCGGTGGCAAGTGCGAGGGCGCGCCAGACCTCGTAGTCGGTCTTGCGCTCGTACAACGGCTCGATGGCGCGCTGCGACGCGATGAGCATGTCGGTCACGCCGTAGTTGTTGTGGATGATGGGCCGCTCAAGGGCACCGGCGATGGGCAGGACGTAGTCGGCATACAGCGATGCCGCGGTCATCCAGTATTCGCAGACTACGAGGAACTCGACCTTCTTGAGCGCCTCGAGCGTCATCTTCGAGTCGCCGTAGGAGTTCACCGGGTTGGTGGCCGAGACGAGGAGCGCGCGCACTTGGTAGGGGTCGCCTGTGAGGATCGCCTTGAACACCGAGGGACCGTGCGCCTCGCACATCCACTCGGCCGTGGGGGCCTTGCCCCAGGTCTCCTTGGCGATGTCGGCGATGCGCTGGTAGCCGGGCCATGAGGTGAGCTTGTACTTGTCCGCACCAATTTGTTTGGCCTTTTGCTCCTCGGGGAGCCAGTCGTTGGCCTCAAGCTCCTCGTCGGTAATATAGTCCATCGACGGGCCGGGCATGAGGTCGCCACCGGGACAGTCGAGGTTGCCGGTGAGGGCGCGTAGGATCGCGCGGGCGTGCATACCGGCACCGGAGGTCTTTCCCAGCTGGTCGGCCGTGCAGCCCCACTGGATGTTGCCGGGGGTGTTCTTCGCGTACATACGGGCAGCCTGGCGGATAAGCTCGGGGTCGAGCCAGGTGTGTTCGCTCGCCCACTCGGGCGAATACTGGCCCACATGCTCCGTGAGCTCCTCAAAGCCCACGCACCAGTTGTTGACAAACTCCAGGTTGCCAAGTCCCTCGTAGATGATGACGTGGATCATCGAGAGTGCGAGTGCCGTGTCGGAGCCGGGCCGCAGCGGCAGCCACAGGTCGGCGTGCGCCGCAGTCTCGGAGTAGCGCGGGTCGACGACGATGACCTTGAGACCGGCCTTGCGCAGGTCGGAGTAGCCGCGCATACCGGGCATCGCCGAGGCACCGGGGTTAAAGCCCCACAGGATGACGCAGCGGCTGTCGCCCAGGTCGGTCTCAAACGGGCTCCATCCGCTTACCGCAGTCTCCACCATGAAGGTGGGTATCCAGCACAGCAGCGCGTTGTGAAAGCCGTTGGGGCTGCCAAACATGTTCATGAAGCGGCGACGTGACCAGTCATCGGTGCGCAGCGTGCCGCCGGCAGTGGCAACGGCCTCGGCGCCGCTCTCGGCCTTGATCGCGTTGAGCTTCTCCGCGATCTCGCTGATGGCCTGGTCCCATGGGACCCTCTCCCACTGGTCCGCGCCCTTCTCGCCCGCGCGCTTGAGCGGGTAGTTGATGCGGTCGGGATGGTCGAGGTGCTGCAGCGCGATGTTGCCACGACAGCACAGGCCGCCCTGGTTGGTGGGGTGGGACGGGTCGCCCTCGATCTTGAGGACCTCGCCATCCTTCACATACGCCAGCACGCCGCAGTTCTGATGACAGAAATAGCAGCATGACTTCTTGACTTCAACCCCAGGAGCGTGGATATCGATTGTCTCAGGCACGTTCCCCTTCTTTCTCTCAGTAAGCCATAGCAAAGATAAACGCACAAGGAATACCGTCCCCGCTCAAACGGAGAAGTTGTATTACCCGTAGCAATATACGATTAGTATACAAAAAAATGGGGTGCCTGTGTTGAGCGGCATGTTTTAAACAGGTGACTGGTGTAATACGCCGATACTGATTTTTTACACCCCATCGCCCTGAGGGGATGAAAACCATCCCCAGCCCCCCTCTGCGAGTAGTAAAATGATGACGACAGGGATAAGGCCGGGCTTCTTTGAAGGCGGGAGGTTGTTGTGGGAATCTTACGGGCGTATGCAGTGCCGCATCCCCCCCTACTCGTAGCGGGCATTGGCAAGGGCGAGGAGCACGGCGCCCAACAGACACTCGATGCCTACCATCAAGTGGCGCGCGAGATAGCGGGGCTTGCACCCGAGCTGTTGGTGGTGGCAACCCCGCATGGGCGGCTGTACCGCGACACGATGTACGTGTCGCCGGGCGCGGGGCAGGACGGCAGCTGGAAGGACTTTGGCTATAGCGGCGACACGATGCACGCCACGTTTGACACCGCGTTTGTGGAGGCGCTTACCGGCGAGGCCGCGCACGCAGGTATCCCCCTTGACGCCACGCCCCATCGTGGCGACACGCTCGACCACGGCACCATGCTGCCGCTGTACTTTATCAACCAGTACCTCGCTGCCCCTTATAAGGTGGTGCGTGTCTCCATCTCGTTCTTGGGCGAGGCCGAGCATTACGCACTGGGCAGGTGCGTCGCACGCGTGGCCGAGGAGATGGGGCGACACGCGGTGCTCATCGCCAGCGGCGACCTCTCGCACCGGCTCAAGGAGGACGGCCCCTATGGGTTCGACGCTGCCGGGCCGGTCTTTGACGAGCGGGTGACCAGGGCGTTTGCAGCGGGGGCCTTTGGTGAGTTCTTTACCTTTAGCGGGGCCTTGAGGGAGCACGCTGGCGAATGTGGCCTCAACTCGTTTCTCATGATGGCAGGTGCCTTTGACGGATATGCGGTACAGGGCGAGCTTTTGTCTTATGAGGGGCCCTGGGGCGTTGGCTACGGTGTCGCACGCTTTAAGCGGGGCGTGCCAAGCAACGTCCGGCATTTTATCGGTGTCCCAGAAGCTGAGACAGGGCAGAAGGGCACCCGCGCCCGCAGCTGCCGCGTGAGCATCCCGGTGCGCCTGGCCCAGGCCGTGCTCGCCGACCACCTTGACGGCACACCCGAGCGCAACGTCGCCGCCGGCCCCCGCGTCGCAGCGCTCCTCGCCGCGGCTGCTGGCACGGGCGCCCTTCTGGGGACGCGAGAAGCCCATGACGTGGCGGCAGCTGCTGGCGCAGCCGCAACAGCAGCTACCGCTGCCGCCGCAGACGGCGACGGAGGCGGCGGCGATAATAATCCACTCGACGCGCAGGAGCTCGATCTGCTGCGCACCCAGCGCGCAGGCGTTTTTGTCTCGTTCAAGAAGCAGGGCGACCTGCGCGGCTGCATCGGCACCATCGAGCCCATCACTGCCGCCATCGCCGAGGAGATTATGGGCAACACCATAAGCGCCGCCACCCGCGACCCGCGCTTCCCGCCCATCACCAGAGACGAGCTGCCCCTGCTCACCTGTAGCGTCGACATCCTCGGCGAGCCCGAGCCCATTACCGGCACCCACGAACTCGACGTCAAGCGCTACGGCGTCATCGTGAGCACGGCGCGGCGGCGCGGCCTGCTCCTCCCCAGCCTCGAAGGCGTCGACACCCCCGCCCAGCAGGTCGCCATCGCCCTGCAAAAAGCCAACATCGCCCCGCACGAGCCCTACCAGCTCGAACGCTTCGAGGTGGCACGCTACACATGACCAGCACCCTGCCCATCTGCCCTCTCTGCCCGCACGCCTGTGTAGTGGATGTGGATAAAACCGGGCGGTGTGGCGCCCGCCACTCCCCCACCGGCATCACCGTGACCGCCGCCAATTACGGCCACGTCACCTCGCTGGCACTCGACCCCATCGAGAAGAAGCCGCTCGCACGCTTTCACCCAGGAAGCAAGGTCTTGAGTGTTGGCTCATATGGCTGCAACCTCAACTGCCCCTTCTGCCAAAACAGCTCCATCGCCCGGCTGCGCGCCCGTGACGTGTGCGATAGGAAGTTGACAGGGGGCGTTTCTCTTGTCAACCCCAACGTACGTGATGGGGGGTTGACAAAGTTGACAAGGGAAACGCCCCCTGTCAACTTTTTGCCCGAGCAGTTGGCCGCATATGCTCTTCAAACGGTCAATCACGGTAACGTTGGTGTCGCCTACACCTACAACGAGCCGCTGGTGGGATACGAATATGTATTGGATTGCGCGCGATTAGTACATGAGGCCAACTTACTCAATGTCATCGTGACCAACGGATACATCAACGAGCAGCCCTGGCTTGAACTTCTCCCTCACCTCGACGCGGCGAATATCGACCTCAAGGGGTTCACGCAGACATTCTATGACCGCGTGGACGCGCCCCGGGGACTTGAGACCGTCAAGCGCAGCATCGCCCTAGCGGCGACGCGCATCCACGTGGAGGTGACGACCCTCATCGTCCCCGGCCTCAACGACGTGTCGGAGGAGATCGATGCCCTCGCCGCCTGGCTCGCAAGCATCGATCCCGCTATCCCCCTCCACCTTACCCGTTTCTTCCCCGCCCACCGCATGAGTAATGCCGCCCCCACCCCACGGCAAACCATCCTCGACCTCGTAGATGTGGCCAAAACACACCTGCACAACGTAATCCCGGGGAATATGTAAGCCCGGCTTGCACACGCACACGTATGAAACACTTTGAGTACGACGACAAAGTGGTCTTTGGCGACGGCACCGATGCACGCTCGAGCATGAGATACCCTTCATTGTCATCCTTGCATGAAGTGCGAGAATCTATGCCGGAGCCACAGGCAAAGGCAAACAAAGGCAAAGGCATCATCGTCCAAGTGCGCGTAACGCGCCACATACTTACAGCTCGATGGTCAATCCGTCCCAGGCGGGCTCAATGGTTCCGTTGTGTGTGGCAAGCTTGTGTTCAAGCTCGGTGAGGGTAAGGGGGGTGTCGTAGTGCATAGCGAGGTGGGTGAGGTAGGTCTTTTTCGCGCCCAGGCCCTGTGCCAGGGCGATGGCCTCGTCGATGGTGTGGTGGGAGTAGGGCATCCAGTTGACACCGTTAAAGGTTGCATCGATGATGAGAATGTCGAGCTTGTGCATAAAGTCGAGGGTGCCTTCCTGGAGCGGGCCGGTGTCGGGGAAGTAGGCCACGACCTTATCCGCAGACTGGATCTTAAAGCCGTAGGCGCCTTGTGAGTGGGTGGCGGGGAGCGCGGTGTAGCGGATGCCGTCGAAGTCGAGGGCCTCCCAGGGGATGATGCGGTGCGTCTCGAGGGATTCCAGCAGGCCGGCGAACTGCTGCTCGACGGCCATGAGCGTCTCGATGCCCAGGTACACGGGGAGCGGCTCGTGCGACTTGAGCTTGGTGTAGAACTCGAACTGCGGCAGGCCGCCCACGTGGTCAAAGTGCTCGTGCGTGAGGAGCAGCTGGTCGATGCGGTCGATGCCCGCGCGGATGAGTTGCAGTCGCATCTCGGGCGCAGTGTCAATGAGGGTGTTCTGCGCACCGCTGATGAGGATGCTTGAGCAGGTGCGCGCCGCCTTGGGGTTTATGCGCGCCTCGTCGCATGCCTTGCACCCGCAGTAGAAGCTGGGTACCCCGCACGAGGCACCGGAGCCGAGGAAGGTGAGGGTATGGGCTGGCTGTGTCATGTGGGTAGTTTAGCAGGGAGGGGCTTTGCCGTCTACGAGGTCGAGGAGTTCCTGTTGGCTGTGGATACGCCCGCCAGTCCCGTGACGATGCAGCAAGGAAGCAGAGGACCGCCCAAGCTTCTCTCTCACTCTGCCGTGAGGACGAGGGGGCCGTTGGGGGTGACGGCGATGGTCTTCTCGAAGTGGGCTGAGAGGCTGCCGTCGGCGCTGTAGATGGTCCAGCGGTCCTCGTAGGGACCGCGTGTCTCGTAGCTGCCGGCGTTGACCATGGGCTCGATGGCGAGCGCCATGCCGTTCTTGAGCTTGGTGCCGCGCCCCCGCTTGCCAAAGTTGGGGACGTTGGGGTCCTCGTGCATGTCATGGCCGATGCCGTGTCCCACGTACTCGCGTACTACCCCAAAGCCGGCGGCCTCGGCGACGGACTGTACGGCAAAACCGATGTCGCCCAGCCTATTGCCGTCGACCGCGGCAGCGATACCTGCCCACATGCTCTCCTCGGTCGCATCGAGCAGACGTTGCGCCGCGGGCGCTATCGTACCAACGGCAAAGGTGGCGGCGTTGTCGCCCACCCAGCCCCCGATGATAGCACCCACATCAATGGAGATGATGTCGCCTTCCTGGAGGATGACGTGTGCCGCAGGGGTGCCGTGGACGACCTGGTCGTTGACCGATGAGCAGATGCTGCCCTTGAAGCCCCCATAACCGAGGAAGGCGGGGGTCGCGCCCTCCATACGTATGAGGTTCTCGGCAAACCGGTCGAGCTCAAGGGTCGAGATACCGGGGCGTACCAAGGCCCCGGTCTTGCGAAGCGCTTTGGCGCTCACGCGTCCTGCCACTTTCATGGCCTCGAGCTCTGCGGGTGTCTTGATGATGATCATTCGTCGGGCTTCTCAATCTTGTCGTGCTTTGCGTATCTGTGTATGATGCGGCCGCGCCGCATGGGTCCTTGACTTGCGGCCAAAGATGGCCGTATTGTTACCTCAACGCCGCCTTTACGTCCTCGAACACCTCGTCAACAGGGCGGTCGCCATCGACCTCTACGAGCAGGTCGGCACCGCGGTAGTAGTCGATGAGCGGGGCGGTCGACTTGGCGTAGACGTCAAGGCGGTTGCGCACGGTCTCGGGCCGGTCGTCGTCGCGCTGGTACAGCTCACCACTGCATACCGGACAGGCCTCGTCGCCCTCGGTGCCAATGTAGCCGCAGCTACGGCAGATGCGGCGCGAGGTGAGGCGCTTGACGATGACCTCGGGATCGACCTCCACCGCGATGGCGGCATCGATGTTGCGGTTAAGGGCGGCAAGCTCCGTCGCCAGTGCGACAGCCTGCGTAGAGGTGCGGGGAAAGCCGTCGAGGATAAAGCCCTTCTCGGTATCCTTCTCCTGCAGACGCTCCTTCACCAGGCCGATGACCACGGTGTCTGGCACCAACTCGCCAGCGTCCATGTAGGACTTGGCCTCAAGGCCCAGCGGGGTCTGCGCCTTAACGGCCGCGCGCAGGATGTCCCCGGTCGAGATATGTGCGATGTCGTAAGCTGCAACCAGCTTGGCAGCCTGTGTGCCTTTGCCCGCACCAGGCGCCCCTAACAATACGATATTCATAGTGTTCCCCAATTCTACTTGAAGAATCCGTCATAGTGGTGCATCTTGAGTTGGCTCTCGACCTTGCTCATCGTGTCGAGGGCGACGCCTACCATGATGAGGATAGAGGTGCCGCCAAAGGCACTGATAAGTGAGTCGCCCGTGAAGTTGAACAGGATACTCGGGACCACGGCAATCATGCCGATATAGACACCGCCTGGTAGTGTTATTCTGTTTAACACATTCTTGATGTACTGCACGGTCGCCGTGCCAGGGCGCACGCCGGGGATAAACCCGCCCTGTTTGCGCAGGTTGTCGGCCGTGTCGTCGGGGTTGAACACCATCGAGGTGTAGAAGAAGCAGAAGAACACGATGAGCGCAAAGTTAAGTATCCAGTTGAGCCACCCACTTGCAAGCAAGTTGGAGAAGTCGGTGAGCCACTGAACGCTAAAGAACGCCGAAATCTGCGCTGGGAAGTACAACAGGCAACTCGCGAAGATGATGGGGATAACGCCCGCGCCGTTGACCTTGAGGGGGATATAGGTCGAGGTCCCGCCCATGACGCGGCGGCCCTGGATGCGCTTGGCGTAGTTGATGGGGATGCGGCGCTGTGCGCGCTCAATGAGCACGATGCCCGGGATGACCGCAAGCACTACGATGAAGATGAGCAGCGTGAGGCCGATGTTCTCGGGAGTGAACGTGCCGTAACCCAACGACTGGAAGATAGCGCCGGGAAAGCCGGCCACGATGTTGGCAAAGATGATGAGCGACATACCGTTGCCCACACCGCGCTGCGTGATGAGCTCGCCCATCCACATGATAAAGGCGACACCGGCAACGAGGGTCGCAACGATGACAACACTCGTGAACCACGCAGGCAGCGCGGTGGTGAGCACCACGCCGTACTGCACGCTCTGAAACAGGAACAGGTAGCCGATACCGTTGATGAGGCCCAGGCCCAACGTGACGTACCGCGTGATCTGCGTGACCTTCTTCTGCCCCGTCTCGCCTTCACGCGCCCAACGCTGCAACTTTGGTATGACACCCTGCATGAGCTGCATGATGATGGACGCCGTGATATAGGGCATGATGCCCAGTGAGAACACGGAGAAGTTCGAGAGCGCCCCGCCTGAGAACAGGTTGAGGAATACCATCGCCCCATTGTTGGCAGTCGACTCGAACGCGTTGGCCAGCGCCCCTACGGGGATACCAGGGACCGGTACATAGGACCCCAGGCGGTACAACGCTATGATAGATAACGTGAAGATGATCTTCTTGCGAAGATCGGGTACACGAAACGCATTGATGATTGCGCTTAGCAAGGTGCTTCTACCTTCCCTCCGGCGGCCTGGATCTTCTCAACCGCGCTGGCCGAAACCTTGTCTACCTTGATGGTAAGGCTCTTGGTGAGCGCACCATCACCCAGCACTTTGACAAGGGCATCCGCTTTCTTGATGATGCCCTTCTCGACCAGGGCCGTGCCATCGACGACATCGCCGTCGCTGAATACCTTGTCGAGCCTGCCCACGTTGACCGGCACATACTCGATGTGGTTGATGTTGGTGAAGCCGGGGAGCTTGGGGAGCCTACGGGCCAAGGGGGTCTGCCCGCCCTCGAAACCGTTGGACTTGGCACCGCCGGCACGTGACTTCTGGCCGTTATAGCCACGGGTCGCGGTCTTGCCGTGTCCCGAGCCGTGGCCGCGGCCTACCCGCTTGCGGTTCTTCGTCGAACCGGGAGCAGGGGCCAGATCGTGAAGCTGCATTTAAATCTCCTCCACATCTACCAGATGCTTGACTTTGAAAATCATACCACGCACAGCGGGATTGTCGACCTGTTCGACCGAACGGTTTATCTTTCCCAGTCCCAGGGCCCTGATGGTCTTGCCCTGGTCGGAGGGATACCCGATCGTGCTCTTGCGCTGCGTGACCTTGAGTGTCTTCTTGGCCTCAGACATGCTGCCTACTCCTTCCAACCGTAGAGACGGGATACGGTCGTGCCTCTGCGTGCTGCCACCTCGGCCGGGCTTGAGAGGGACTTGAGGCCCTCGGCCGCCGCCTTGACGATGTTCATGGCGTTGTTGGTACCCAGTGACTTCGAGAGCACGTTCTTCACACCCGCAAGTTCAAGGAGCGCACGCACGGGGCCGCCGGCGATGACGCCGGTACCGGGGGTAGCCGGCTTGAGGAGCACTCTGCCGGCACCAAAGACGCCCAGCGCCTCATGAGGCAACGTGCCTTCCTCGGTGAGCGGCACGTTGAACATGTTCTTCTTGGCGTCCTCGACGCCCTTCTTGATGGCGATGGGGACCTCGGCGCTCTTGCCCATCCCTACACCCACACGCCCATTGCCGTCGCCCACGACCACCAGCGCGGTGAGCGCGAAGCGCCTGCCGCCCTTGACGACCTTGGACACACGGTTGATATAGACAACCTTCTCCTGGAGTTCAGGTACTGGTGCTTTAACCCTTGCCATTAACCTTCCACCCTTTCTAGAACGTAAGACCGGCGTCGCGCGCGCCGTCTGCCAGAGCCTTGACGCGTCCGTGGAACAGATGCCCGCCACGGTCGAACACCACAGTGTCGATCCTGGCCGCCTTGGCACGCTTGCCAACGAGCTCGCCTACTACCGCAGCACCTTCGACGGTGGCACCGCTTTTGCCCTCTTTCTTGAACTCGGGGTCAAGCGAGGAGGCCGATACCAGCGTCTTGTTGGCAACGTCATCGATGACCTGGGCATAGATGTTGGCGTTTGAGCGGGTCACGCGCAGGCGTGGGCGCTCGGCCGTGCCGCTGATCTTGCCGCGCACACGCGTCTGGCGTCGCTTGAGCCCGAGTGCTTTTGCTTTGAGTTTATCCATTTCGTGCTTCTCCTCTACCCTTAGTTACCGGCGGCTTTGCCGAGCTTGCGGCGTATGCGCTCGCCCTCGTAGCGTACTCCCTTGCCCTTATAGGGCTCGGGCTTGCGCCACTTGCGGATGTCGGCGGCGACCTGGCCAACGGCCTGCTTGCTGATACCCAGGACCTTTATCTGGGTGGGTGCGGGAACCTCGAAGGTGATCCCCTCGGGCGCGGTCACGAGCACCGGGTGCGAGTAGCCCAGCTGCATCTCGAGGTCCTTGCCCTTGAGGGCGGCGCGGTAGCCCACGCCCACGATCTCGAGGTTCTTCGAGAAGCCCTCGCTCACTCCTACTACCATGTTGCTAAGAAGGGTGCGGGAGAGCCCGTGAAACGAGCGTGCCGTGCGCGAGTCGTCGATGCGCTTGACAACAAGCGTCGCCTCGTCCTTCTCAACGGTGACATAGCCCGCGAACTCTTGCGAGAGCTCGCCTTTGGGGCCCTTGACCTTGACGGCGTTGCCGTCGATGGTCACCTCGACCCCTGCAGGGACCGGGATGGGTTGTTTGCCGATACGTGACATGTTATTGCTCCTTCCCAGCCTCTACCAGATGTAGGCGATGACTTCGCCGCCCACGCCCGCCTTGCGAGCGTCACGGTCGGCCATAACGCCCTTGGATGTCGAGATGACGGCGGTTCCCAGGCCACCCAGCACGCGGGGCAGCTCGTCCTTGCCGGCGTAGACACGCAGACCGGGCTTCGAGATGCGCTTGAGGCCGCGGATGGTCTTCTCCTTCTTGGGACCGTATTTCAACGTGACCACCAGCGAGGATACCGGCTCGGCGGGGATCACTTCATAGTCGATTACGTAGCCCTCCTCCTTGAGGATACGGGCTATCTCGATAAGTTTCTTGCTCGAAGGTATCGAGACCTTCTCTTTGCTCGCGGAGTTGGCGTTGCGCACCCTGGTGAGCATATCCGCGATGGGGTCTGTCATTGACATGTTTCCTCCTATGTTTCTTTGGATGAACCGTCCTGCCGGTTCGCCGTCACCCTTGATGAAGGCGCCTTGCTGGGCGGTCTTCCCGTTTTTGCGAAGACCTGGTACTAACCCTTACCAGCTTGCCTTGCGCACGCCGGGTAGTTCGCCGCGGCTTGCAAGCTCTCGCAGACACACTCTGCACAGCCCAAACTGCCGGTAATAGGCACGGGGACGGCCGCAGCGTACGCAGCGGTTGTGCTGGCGGGTCGAGAACTTGGGGTCTCTCTTGCCTTTGGCTATCATCGATTTCTTTGCCACTATGCACCTTCCTCTAGTTCTTCTTGAAGGGAAAGCCCAGCGCGTCGAGAAGTGCGCGGGCGTCCTCGTCCGTTTGGGCCGTCGTGACGATGGTGATGTCCATGCCACGGGTCCGGTCGACTTTGTCGTAGTCGATCTCGGTGAAGATCAGCTGCTCGGTGACGCCGAGCGAATAGTTGCCGCGGCCGTCGAAGCTCGACGCGGGGATGCCACGAAAGTCGCGGATACGCGGGATGGCCGTTGAAAGCAAGCGGTCCATGAACTCCCACATGCGCTCGCCGCGAAGGGTGACCTTGGCGCCAATGGGCATGCCGGTACGTATCTTGAAGCTCGCGATCGACTTCTTGGCACGGCATATCCTGGGCTGCTGGCCGGTGATGGCACGCAGGTCGCCAACGGCGGCGTCAAGCTGCTTGCTGTCCTGGGCCGCGATGCCCACGCCCATGTTCACGACGATCTTCTCCACACCAGGAACCTGGTTGATGTTGGCGATGCCCAGCTGCTCCTTGAGCGCGGGGACGATCTCGCCGCGGTACTTCTCTTTGAGTCTTGCGCTCATACTAATCAATGTCCTTTCCGCACTTCTTGCATACGCGGACCTTCTTGTGCTCCTCTACCTTCATGCCAACACGCGTTGGCTTGTTGCACTTGGGGCAGATAAGCATCACGTTTGACACGTGGATAGGCCTCTCGATGCTCATAATGCCGCCCGAGGGGTTGTCGCGGGTGGGGCGCTGGGCCTTCTTTGCAACCGCGACCTTCTCCACAACAACACGCTGGGATTGGGGCAGGACGCGCATCACGGGGCCCTCGGCACCGCGGGCGGCGTCCTTGCCTGCGATGACCTTGACCTTGTCGCCCTTGCGGATTCTCATCTTCGTCATTCTCTCTGCACTCCTTACAGTGTCTCGGGGGCCAGTGAGACGATCTTCATGTAGCGCTTGTCGCGCAGCTCGCGCGCAACAGGGCCAAAGATACGCGTCCCGCGGGGGGCTCCCGAGGTATCGATCACGACGGCGGCGTTTTGGTCGAACTTGATGTAGCTGCCGTCCTTGCGGCGCACTTCCTTCTTCACGCGCACGACAACGCAGCGCACGACCTCGCCCTTCTTGACGTTGCCGTTGGGCGTCGCCTCCTTGACTGCGCAGATGATGACGTCACCCAGGCTCGCGTAGCGGCGTTTTGATCCGCCCAGGACCTTGATGCACTGCACCTTGCGCGCGCCGGAGTTGTCGGCGACCTGCAACATGGATTCTGCCTGAATCATGGGAACCTCCTACTTGGCCTTCTCGATGATTTCGAGCAGACGCCATCTCTTGAGCTTGGAGATGGGTCGTGTCTCCATGATCTGAACGGTATCACCCACTCCTGCTTCGTTCTTCTCATCATGCGCGTGGAACTTCTTGGTGCGGGTCATCATCTTGCCGTAGATGGGATGCGGCTTGCGCTCCTTGATCTCGACGACGCAGGTCTTCTCGGCCGACGCAGAGACCACGACACCCTGGCGCACTTTGCGATGGTTACGTTCTTCTGTCATCACAGCACCTGTCTCTCTTAACTCGCGACGTCGAGCACGACGTTGAGTTCTCGGGCACGGATCTCGGTCTGGATACGTGCGATGTCCTTCTTTACCACTTTGATGCGGCCGGTGTTGTCAAGCTGGCTCGTGGCCATCTGGAAGCGCAGGTTGAACAGCTCGGCGCGCCCGTCCTTGAGTTTTTGCTTGAGGTCTTCGTTACTCAGCTCGCGTAGATCTTTTGCTTTCATTGTTCCTCCCCGCTTCCCTCACGGGTGACGATCTTGCATTTGATGGGCAGTTTTTGGATGGCTAGGCGCAGGGCCTCGACGGCTATCTCATGTTCGACATCGGCGATCTCGAACATGATGCGGCCCGGCTTGACAACGGCCACCCATTCCTCGGGGTTGCCTTTGCCGGAGCCCATGCGGGTCTCGGCAGGCTTCTTGGTCACGGGCTTGTCGGGGAAGATGGTGATCCACACCCGGCCGCCGCGCTTCATGTGACGGGTCATCGCAACACGGGCAGCCTCTATCTGGCGGTTAGTGATCCAGTGCGGTTCAAGCGCCTGGATGCCATAGCTGCCAAAGGAGAGCTGCGTACCGCCCTTGGCCGTGCCTTTCATGGAGCCGCGCTGCACCTTACGGTGCTTGACGCGCTTGGGAATGAGCATTGTTACTTTCTCCCTTCACCGCGACGGGGACGCTGTGGACGGGAAGATCCCTCAAGTGCCGGGGCCGGGGTGGGCTGGCCGGGGAGCTTCTCGCCATGATAGACCCATACCTTGACGCCTATGGAGCCCATCGTGGTCGCCGCGGTCGCGAAACCGTAGTCGATCTTGGCACGCAGGGTGTGCAGCGGCACGCGGCCTTCGCGGTACCACTCACGCCTGCTCATCTCGGCACCGCCTAGACGGCCCGAACATTGGATACGGATGCCCTTGGCACCGCTCTTACGGGCGCTCTGTACCGCCTTGCGCATCGCGCGGCGAAAGGCCACGCGGCCCTCAAGCTGCTCGGCGATGGACTGGGCGATAAGGACCGCGTCGAGCTCGGGGCGCTTGATCTCGATGACCTCGACATTGACGTGGCCGTTGGCGATGGCCTCGAGCTCCTTGCGGAGCCGGTCGATCTCGCCGCCCTGCTTGCCGATGACGATGCCGGGACGGGCGGTTGTGATGACAACCTTGACCTTGTCACCGGCACGCTCGATCTCTACCTTGGAGATCGCGGCATGCTCAAGGCGCTTCGTGAGGAATTTACGCAGGGCAAGGTCGTTTTCAAGCGTTGTTGCGTAGCCTTTGCCGGCGTACCAGCGGCTGCGCCAATCCTCGGTGATCCCAAGGCGAAATCCGGTGGGGTAAACCTTCTGGCCCATGCGTTAGGCCTCCTCTCTGGTGGCGACGATGACGGTGATGTGGCAGGTGCGCTTGAGGATGCGCGCCGCAGAGCCCTTGGCGCGCGGCCGGATGCGCTTGATGGTGGGGCCGTCGTCGGCATAGGTGGCCTTGACCACGAGGTTCTCGGGCTTGACACCGTCGCGGCTGGCGTTGGCGATGGCGCTGTTGAGGACCTTCTCCACAACCTCGGCCACATTGCGGTCGGAGAACTGGAGGATCTCCTGCGCGCGCTGTACCTTCTTGCCTCTGATGAGGTCGATGACCATACGCGCCTTGCGCGGCGAGACCCGCACGTAGCGGGCGATTGCTCTAGCTTCCATTTACCTCTTGCCTTTCTTGTCGGCCGCATGCCCACGGAAGGTGCGGGTGACGGCAAACTCGCCGAGCTTGTGACCCACCATGGACTCGGTGATGTAGACGGGTACATGCTTGCGGCCGTCGTGGACGGCGATGGTGTGCCCTACCATCTCGGGGAAGATGGTCGAGGCACGCGACCAGGTCTTGATGACCCGCTTTTCTCCGGCCTCATTCATCGCGTTGACACGCCCGAGCAAACGCGGCTCGACGAAGGGTCCCTTTTTAAGGCTTCTACTCATTGCTTCTCCTAAACCTTACTTCTTGCGCCTACGGATGATGAGCCTGCTTGAGGCCTTCTTCTTGTTGCGCGTGCGGTGTCCCTTGGTTGGAACGCCCCACGGGGTGACCGGGTGGCGGCCGGCCGACTTGTTCTTGCCCTCGCCGCCGCCGTGCGGATGGTCGACGGGGTTCATGACGGTGCCGCGCACGGTGGGACGCACGCCCAGCCAGCGCTTGCGGCCGGCCTTGCCTATCTTGATGTTGCCGTGCTCGGAGTTGCCTACCTCGCCAATGGTAGCACGGCAGGTGATAAGTACGCGGCGCACCTCGTGTGACGGCATACGGAGGATGGCGTAACCGCCCTCCTTGCCCATAAGCTGGATGGAGGTGCCGGCGCTGCGGGCCAGGGCGGCCCCTTTGCCGGGCTGCATCTCGACGGCGTGGATGGTCGTGCCCACGGGGATGTCGCGCAGGGCCAACGCACATCCGGGCTTGATGTCCGACCCAGGGCCGCTTGTGATGATGTCGCCCACCTTGAGGCCCTTGGGCTGCAAGATGTAGCTCTTGGCACCATCGGCATAGTGGAGAAGTGCGATGCGCGCCGAGCGGTTGGGATCGTACTCGATGGTCGCCACCTTGGCGGGGACGCTGTCCTTCTTGCGCTTGAAGTCGATCACCCGGTACTTGCGCTTGTGGCCGCCACCCTGGTGGCGGGTGGTGATGCGGCCGTAGTTGTTACGGCCGGCCTTCTTGGAGAGCGGGCGCAGCAGCGACTTCTCGGGCGTCGTGGAGGTGATCTCCGCGAAGTCGGAGACCGACTGGAAGCGCCGTCCCGGTGATGTTGGCCTGTATTGCTTAATACCCATAATTAAACAACCTTTTCTTTCCTCGCCTTACTACCACGGTGCCGCGTGTAGCCACTTTGGCACCCTTGCTTACCCTTACTTCGCGTCCTGGAGAGCAGGGACAAAACTCTCTCTCCCTCAGATTTGCGGGCCAGGCCCACATTAACTGAGTTTGTTGTTACACACCAAAGGCCTCGATCGTATCGCCCGCACTGAGCGTGACGATGGCCTTCTTCCATGAGCGGGTGGTTCCCTTGGCATGTCGCACGCGCTTGGGCTTCCCGGTCACATTCATCGTATTGACCTTGAGGACCGTGACGTCGAATATCGCCGCGACGGCCTGGCCGATCTCGATTTTGTTAGCTTGTTTAGCAACTTCAAAGGTGTAACGGTTATCGTTTATCAAATCGTAGCTGCGCTCACTGATGATGGGGCGCAAAATTACCTGACGGGGGTCTTTCATTACAGCAGCACCTCCTCAATACGCTTGAGGGTGGCGCTGGTGAAGACGAGGGTGCCGTTGTCAAGGAAGTCATGTGTGTTGGACTCCGAGACGCCGATGACCCGCACCTTGGGCAGGTTGCGAAACGACAGGTAGGCGTTCACGTCGTTATCGGACAGCACAATGGTCACACGGCCAGCGATGTCAAGCGCCGCCAGTATGGCTGCCGCCTGTTTGGTCGAGGGCTTCTCGAAATCGAACGCGTCAACAACGAGGAGCACGCCTTCTGCCTGCTTGGCGCTCAGGGCCGAGCGGAGCGCGAGCTTGACCTCCTTCTTGTTGACCTTGAAGTCATAGCTACGGGGGTGCGGCCCAAAGACCGTGCCACCGCCCGTCCACTGGGGTGAGCGGATGGAACCCTGACGGGCGCGACCTGTCCCCTTTTGACGATAGGGCTTCTTGCCGCCGCCGCGCACCAGGCCACGGGTCTTGGTGTTGTGCGTCCCTGCCCTGCGGGCGGCCTGCTGTGCGCGCACCACTTCGTGCAGGACATGGATGTTGGGCGCAATGCCAAACACGTCGTTGGCGACATCGGTGGTGCCCACCTTCTCGCCTGCCGTGTTCTTTATATCAACCTTTGCCATCTCGTGACTCTCCTTATACCTTACGCGGTGCGCACGCTGAGAAGCGCGCCCTTGCCGCCGGGGACGGCACCTTTGACCAACAACAGGTTCTGCTCGACGTCAATCCGTACAACCTCGAGGTTCTTCACGGTGACCTTATCGGTTCCCATGTGTCCCGGGAGCTTGAGGCCCTTGAACACGCGCGACGGGGTGGCGCACTGGCCAACGGAGCCGGGGGCGCGGTGAAAGTGCGAACCGTGACCGCCGGGGCCGCCCTTGAAGTTGTGGCGCTTATGCACGCCGGCGAAGCCCTTGCCCTTTGAGATGCCCGAGACGTGGACCTTCTTGATCTCGGCAAACTGCTCGACGGTGACCTGCTGGCCAAGCTCGTAGCTGGCGCCGCTCTCGACACGCACCTCGCGCAGTACGCGTACCGGCTCCACGCCCGCAGCGTCAAAGTGGCCCTTCATGGGCTTGTTGACCCGCTTGGGCTTGATGGCCCCAAAGCCAATCTGCACGGCCTCGT
Source organism: Coriobacteriales bacterium (assembly GCA_031290695.1). Next base: position 19,040 of record JAITNB010000137.1, read on the forward strand.
AGCCCTCTTTCTCGGCGGTCTTTATCTGCGTGACCGTGCAGGGACCCGCCTGGATAACCGTGACGGGGATCAGGCGGTCGTCCTCAGACCAGACCTGGGTCATCCCCAGCTTGCGGCCTACTATCGTGTTACACATCGTCGTACCTTCTCTTCCTGCGGTCATGGGACCCTGTGGCACCCTGTGTGCCACCTCCCAGCGGACCGACGCTCGGTATAGTATCAGGCGCGGAGACACACGCTCTTCTCCGCAGACCCAAGACGTTCCTTGCCTACAACTTGATCTCGATGTCCACGCCGGCGGGGAGGTCGAGACGCATGAGCGAGTCCACGGTGTTGGGAGTGGGCTCGAGGATGTCGATGAGGCGCTTGTGGGTGCGCATCTCAAACTGCTCGCGGCTGTCTTTGTCCTTGTGCGGTGAGCGGATGACGCAGTAGAGGTTGCGCTCGGTGGGCAGGGGCACGGGGCCGCTGACTTTCGCGCCGGTCTTTTGCGCCGTGTCGACGATGAGCTTGGTGGACTGGTCCACAATCTCGTGGTCGTAACCCTTGAGGCGGATCCTTATCTTTTGACTAGCCAACTTTACCTCCAAAATCGCAACAGGCGTATGCCTGTTCACTCACCGTAATCACGCGTTACCGCCCGACTTGCTCACTATCTCCTCGGCCACGCTCTTGGGCACCGGCTCATACGAGCTAAACTGCATACTGTATGACGCACGGCCCTGTGTGGATGAGCGCAGGTCGGTGGCGTAGCCAAACATCTCTGAGAGCGGCACAAGCGCACGCACGAGCTTGGCACCGCCGCGCTCGTCGATACCCTGGATCTGGCCACGGCGTGACGAGAGGTTGCCCATGACGTCGCCCATGTAGTCCTCGGGCGTCTCGACCTCGACGGCCATGACCGGCTCAAGCAGCACGGGAGTGCTCCTGCGCAGGGCCTCCTTGACCGCCATCGAGCCGGCGATCTTGAACGCAGCCTCGCTCGAGTCGACCTCGTGGTACGAGCCGTCGACAAGCTCGACCTTGATGTCGACCACGGGGAACCCGGCGATGACGCCGGAGCCTATCGCCTCCTGGATACCGCGGTCGACCGGGGTGATGTACTCCTTGGGAACCACGCCGCCCACGATCTTATTCACAAACTCGTAGCCCGTGCCAGGCTCCTGCGGCGTGAGGTTGATATATACGTGGCCATACTGGCCGCGGCCGCCGCTCTGCCGTACAAACTTGCCTTCGACGTTGCTCACAGCCTTGCCGGCAGTCTCGCGATACGCGACCTGGGGCTTGCCCACGTTGGCCTCGACCTTAAACTCCCGCAGCAAGCGGTCGACGATGATCTCGAGGTGCAGCTCGCCCATGCCGGCGATGACGGTCTGGCCGGTCTCCTGGTTGGTAGCCACCTTAAAGGTGGGGTCCTCCTCAGCGAGCTTTTGCAGGGCGACGCCGAGCTTGTCCTGCTCGGCCTTGGTCTTGGGCTCGATGGCGATGTCGATAACTGGGTCGGGGAATACCATGGACTCGAGGATGACCGCGCTGTTCTCCGCACAGAGGGTGTCGCCGGTCGTGGTGTCCTTGAGGCCCACAGCGGCACAGATGTCACCCGCAGAGACGCTCTGGACGTCTTCGCGGGAGTTGGAGTGCATCTCGAGCAGACGCCCGATGCGCTCCTTTTTGCCCTTGGTGGCATTGAGCACATAGGAGCCGGCGTCGAGCGTGCCGGAATAGACACGAAAGTAGGTGAGCTTGCCCACATAGGGGTCGGTCATGACCTTGAAGGCCAGGGCCGCAAAGGGCTCCTTGGCATCGGCGTGGCGCTCGACCTCGGCATCGGTCTTGACGTCGATGCCCTGGATGGCAGGGATGTCAAGCGGTGAGGGCAGGTAGTCGACGATGGCGTCGAGCAACTGCTGGATGCCCTTGTTCTTAAAGGACGCGCCGCAGATGACGGGTGTGATGGCGCAGGAGAGACAGCCTTTGCGGATGGCCGCCTTGACCTCGTCAATAGAATACTCCTCGCCCTCAAGTACCTTCATGAGGAGCTCGTCGTCGAACTCGGTAGCAATCTCGACCAGTTGGTCGTGGTACTTTGTCGCGCGCTCCTGGTAGTCGGCAGGGATGGGGGCCTGCTCGGGGTAGATGATGCCCTTGGCATCCTCGTTGAAGTCCCAGGCAATCATCGTGACGAGGTCGATGATGCCGGTAAAGCGGTCCTCGGCGCCGATGGGGAGCTGGAGGACCGCGGTACGGGTCTCAAGGCGGTCCTTCATCTGGTCGATGACGGAGAAGTAGTCGGCACCGGTGCGGTCCATCTTGTTGACAAAGGCCATGCGCGGCACGTTGTAGTGATGTGCCTGGCGCCAGACGGTCTCGCTCTGGGGCTGGACGCCGCCTACAGCGCAGAAGACGGCGACAGTGCCGTCGAGCACACGTAGCGAACGCTCGACCTCGGCGGTGAAGTCAACGTGGCCGGGGGTGTCGATGATCTGGATACGGTGGTTGTTCCAAAAGCAGGTAGTGGCGGCAGAGGTGATGGTAATGCCGCGCTCTTGTTCCTGCACCATCCAGTCCATCGTCGCGGCACCGTCATGCACCTCGCCGATCTTATGTGATTTTCCCGTGTAGTAAAGGATACGCTCGGTAGTCGTGGTCTTACCGGCATCGATGTGGGCCATGATGCCAATGTTGCGCGTATCTTTGAGGGGCGTAGTAGCCATCTTTGTCTCTAACTCCTGCTTTCCTGTTTACCAGCGATAATGCGAGAACGCGCGGTTTGCTTCTGCCATCTTGTAGAGGTCCTCACGTCTCTTGACCGAGGCGCCAACACCGTTGGAGGCGTCGAGTATCTCGGAAGAAAGGCGCTCGGCCATGGTCTTCTCCTTGCGCTTGCGCGAGAAGTCCACAATCCAGCGGATTGCCAGCGTCGTGGCACGGCGGGAGTTGACCTCAATAGGCACCTGATAGGTGGCACCGCCCACGCGCTTGGGCTTGACCTCGAGTGTGGGGCGTACGTTGTCCATCGCCTTCTTGAAGACGCTCAGGGGGTCCTGGCCGCTCTTCTGCTCGATGATGTCAAAGGAGCCATAGACGATGGACTCGGCCGTTGACTTCTTGCCATCAAGCAGTATCTTGTTGGTGAGCTGGGTCACCAGGCGGTTGTTGTACACGGCATCCGGGTTAATCTCCCGGCGGATGGCTGCTGCTCTACGCGGCATGGCGGTTTCCTTTCAAGCTTACAAAAAGGCGCCACCCGTGTGGACGCCTCTGGTATACGGACTCGTTGCTTACTTGGGCCTCTTGGCGCCGTAGCGTGAGCGGGCCTGCTTGCGGTCGTTGACCGGCGCACAGTCCAACGCGGCACGGATGACCTTGTAACGCACACCCGGGAGGTCTTTCACGCGGCCGCCGCGGATGAGCACCATCGAGTGTTCCTGCAGGTTGTGGCCGATGCCGGGGATGTAGGCGGTGACCTCCATGCCGTTGACCAGGCGCACACGACAGACCTTGCGCAACGCCGAGTTGGGCTTCTTGGGAGTAGTGGTATACACGCGCGTGCATACACCACGCTTCTGCGGGTTACCCTTGAGGGCCGGCGTCTTCTTTTTGTCGACCGCCTGCGTGCGTCCCTTGCGGACCAATTGGTTGATTGTAGGCAACTGCTTTCCCTTCCTGTTTTTAGCACACAAAAACACAGCGGCTCAAAAGTCGCGAACGAGAATGTTAACACCACCAATCAAGCGTGTCAAATGCCACGCCCCCGGGCGTGTCCATAGGCTCAGCGAGCGTTACTGTCCACAGGGGTTGTGCCTCCTGGGCCCCCTTCCGCACCCGCTGCCCCTCCACGCGCATTCAAGCGCTCTAACCCCAGATATATTCAGGGTACCAAACAGGGAGCCGGTCACCTTCGCGCTTTACGAATGCGCGTTCCAGGGCAGCTGCTCCACAGGGCCCAGGAGGCACAACCCCTGTGGACAGTAACCAGCGAGCTGTTCTGTGATTTGTAATTCATGCAAGGATTCCCCTATACACACAACAGCCCAGCGTCGAGGGTGAACTGGGAGCCGGTGATGTGGCGGGCCTTGTTGCTGGCGAGATAGGCGACGAGGCCTGCTACGTCCTCGGGCTCGACCCAGGGGACGGGTTGCAGGTTGCCGGCGCTCCGCTCGGCTATCTCCAGAGGGGTCGCGCCTTCCATCGCGGCAAGGCCGTCGTTCATCGCGGTGTTCACGCCGGTGGGGTGGATGCTCACCACGCGGATATTGTGCGGCGCAAACTCGATGGCCCACGCCTTGGTGAGCCCTGTGAGCCCCCATTTAGATGCCACGTAGTGCGACAGGCGGCTGGCGCCACGCAGGCCCATGACGCTGGAATTGTTGATGATGACGCCGCTCTTGGCCGCTATCATGTGCGGGGCGACGCGGCGGGTCACGTTCATGGGGCCCTTGAGGTTGATGTCGATCATCGCGTCCCACTCGGCATCGGTCATGGCCGTGGCCTCGGCATAGGCGCAGATGCCCGCGTTGTTAAACAGGATGTCAATGCGGCCAAAGGCTGCGATAGCGGCCTCGACCGCCCTCGTGACCGCCTCGTCGTCGCGCACATCGGCGATGGCGATAAGTGCCTGGCCGCCCAGGGCCTCGACTTCCCCCTTGAGGGACTCCAGCTCCCTGCTGGTGCCAAACTCGTAGGCAGGGTACTCGATCTTCTTCGCCACGTCGAGGGCGACGATAAAGGCACCCTGCCGCGCAAGCTCCAACGCGGTAGCGCGCCCCTGCCCATGCGCCGCCCCGGTTATGAAGGCGACCTTACCAGTGAACTCTCCCATCATGCACGCTCCTTTACCAGGCTGTCTGGGGCATAGTCCTTCTTTTTCACCGCAGCGGGGACAGAGGCATACAGCACCTCGTCCAACGGTATCTTGGCTACCTCGTTAAAGAGGTTGGTGGCGGCCATGATGCCGGCAAAGGCGATGAGCAGCACGGTCTGCTCGGTGTTAAAGCGCGCCTTGACGCGGTCATAGAGTGCAGGCGGGATGGCATTGGGCTCACGTGCAATGGCGTGGCCAAAGTCCAGGAGCAGCTGCTCGGCCTCGTCGACGACGAGGTTGTCGGGGTCGTCGCCCGCGTCGATGAGTATCTTGCGAAAGAACATCGAGCACACCAGGCACTCATTGGTGGTCGAGATGGCGTAGGAGAACAGCGCCACGCCACGCTCCCCTATAAAAGGCACCAACAGGTCGCGCAGCGTGTACCACTCCATATAGGCCTTGAACGCCGGGACACTATGCAGCAGGGTACGCTTCATATTGGTCACACGCCCGTTCTTCTCCACTTGGTCGTCATATTCGTGCTGTGCCGCCGGGGATGCGGCCTCGTAGGTGGTCATGGGTATCAGGTTCATGGGGCTCCCTTCGTGTTACTCGTCGTAGTCTTTGATAAAACGCTTGAAGAAGTGGATCATGCGGGCGTAGTTCTCGATGCTTATCGACTCGTTGGTGCCGTGGATGGTGGCTTTTTGGACGTCGGTTATCTGAGTGGGGGTAAAGCGGTAGATGGCGTTGGTGAGCACGTGGTATTTGCGCGAGTCGGTGCCGCCCATCACAAGGTAGGGCGTGGGAATCGCGCCGGGGTAGAACTCGCGCGTGAGTGCGGTGAGCCGCTCGTACAGTGGCGTGTTGACCGGCGAGACTGCCGAGGCCTCCTCGGGGATGGACTCGCGTATCGACACCGCGATGCCGCGCGCGGCGGCAAGCCCCTCGAAGTGCTCCCGCACCAAGGCCACCGTATCGCCTGGGAGCAGGCGCACATTGACCGTTACCTGCGTGGAAAGCGGCAGCACGTTAGAGGCGTCGCTTGCCTTTGCCATCGTCGCGGCAAAGGTCGTGCGGATAAGTGCGTTGGTGGTGGGGTTCTTCGCAAGTATCCCCAACAGGACCGGCCTGAACAGCCACAGGTTTGCCATCGCCATGCGCACGGCAAAGCCCATCTCGCCGGCGATGTTGCGCAGCATTAGCTCGACCGGGGGTGTGAGGCGCGCCGGCAACGGTGCGCCTTCGATGGCACAGATGAGCTCGGCCGCCTTGCCCAGGCTCGAATGTGCGGGCGGCATAGAGCTATGCCCGCCACTGCCGGTGACCGTTATCTCATAGTCGCAGCGGCCCTTCTCCCCCAGCCCTATGAGGGCAAGCGGCGCATCGACGCCCTTGACGCTGTTGAGCGCAACAAGCCCGCCCTCATCCAAAACGCCCTCGAAGCACAGCCCCTGTGCCACAAAGTGCTCGACGGCCTTCTGCGCGCCGTTGGCACCGCCAACCTCCTCGTCGTGCCCGTACACGAAGTAGAGGTCGCGCGTAGGCGTGAACCCCTCGCGCATGAGCGCCTCGGCCGCCTCCAGGTGCGCGGTCATCTGGCTCTTGATGTCAAGCGTCCCACGCCCCCACACAAAGCCCTCGGCAACCGTGCCGCTAAAGGCGGGATACCTCCAGTCCTGCTCCGTGCCCTGCTCCACAGGCACAATGTCGTAGTGCGCGATGAGCGCCAGCGGCTTGAGTGCGGGGTCGCTCCCCTGCCAGCGGTACGCGAGGGTGTAGGTGTTGATGCGCTCAAGCGTGCAGGCCTCGTGGAACAGCGGGAACGCGTCGCGCAGATAGGCGGCCATGCGGTCAAAGGGCGCGAAGTCGGTCGCCGCATAGTCCTTGGTGCTCACGGTGGGTATGGCGATAGCCCCGCTCAGGCGCGCCAGCACCTCGGGGCCAGGCGTACCGGGGTCAAACGGCGCAAGCGAGGAGTCCCCCACCGGTGTCTTAAAGCCCAGCGTGCGGATAAGCACGAGCGTTATCACGATAACCAGCGCCCCAAGAATAACAAACAGGACCACCACAGTAGACCACCACCCTTTCCAGGTTACTGTGGTCATTATGGCAGATGAGGTGCT
>JAITNB010000033.1 GCA_031290695.1 Coriobacteriales bacterium
TATTGAAGGAGCACTCATGACCGCAACGGCCACAACCCTGCCCAACTGGGCCGCACTCGACAACCCGGTAGCAACCCTCAAAGGCAACCCGCTTGCGGGGCGTGACCTGCTGTGCTTGCTCGACCTCACGCCACAGGAGCTCCACCTCGTGCTCTCCACTGCTGTGCAGCACAAGGCCGCCTGGGCGGCGGGCGATCACGCGGCACCTTGCTCAGGCCAGGCCGTGGGCATCATCCTCGAGAAGCCCTCGATGCGCACCCGCGTCTCCTTTGAGGTTGCCACGAGCCGTCTGGGCGCGCATCCGGTAATCATGAGCGACACCACCTCGGCCTTTAGCCGCGGTGAGACCGTCAAAGACACCGTCATGGTGCTTGAGCGCTTTGTCGACGCCATCGTCATCCGCAGCTTTGCGCAGGCCAAGGTCGAGGAGGTCGCCCACTGGGCGCGCGTCCCCGTTATCAACGCCCTCACCAACGACTTCCACCCCTGCCAGGGCCTGGCCGACTTCCTCACGATGTTCGAGCACAAAGGCGACCTCTCCAAGCTCAAGCTCGCCTACGTGGGCGACGGCAACAACATGGCCCACACCTATCTCGAAGGCGGCGCGCTCTGTGGTATGCGCGTACACGTCGCCACGCCCGCAGGCTACGGGCCCAGCGGCCCGATTGTCTCCGCCTGTCAAGAGGTTGCGCGTAAGACCGGCGCGCGGCTCACGGTTGACAGCGACCCGGCCGCTGCGCTTGCCGGTGCCGATGTGGTCATAACCGACACCTGGACCTCGATGGGCGACGAGGCCGAGCACGACGAGCGCTTGGCCGCCTTTAAGGGATTTCAGGTCACGGGGGAGGTGTTTGCCACGCAGGCCGCACCAGGGGCGATCTTCATGCACTGCCTGCCGGCGCATCGCGGCGAAGAGGTGACCAACGAGGTCATGGACGCGCCGTACTCGGCAATCTACGACGAGGCCGCTAACCGTTTACATGCGCAAAAGACACTTCTGTCCCTCGTGTTGGCATCGTTATGGTAGACTTATGCTGGTTATTGCGGGATTGCCTGAATCCTATGCAATATATTCATGAAGAGGGGATTACTTGACCAAAGAGGGGATTCGAAACTTTGGAGGGATCTTCATGAAGAAGCGTAATGAACGACAGGATGCGATACGCGAGATCATCAGGGGGCAGCATGTACGCACCCAACGTGACCTGGTCAACGGGCTTAAGGCGCGTGGGTTTGTCTGCACCCAGGCGACTGTCTCGCGCGACATCACCGATATGGGGCTGCGCAAGCTCCCCGAGGGCATCTACATGTTGGCCGAGGACCTGCATCTGCAGCGTATGGTCGCCGACTTGGTGGATGAGACAGCGGTGGCCAACAACCTCGTGATGGTCAAGACCTCCACGGGTGCGGCATCGGGCGTTGCTGCCGCCCTGGACGCGGCATACCTCCCCGGGGTGCTCGGCTCCATCGCGGGCGACGACACCATCCTCGTCATCACTGCCACCGATGAGACTGCCAAGACCTTCGAGGCCAGCTTGAGCAAACTACGCTTGAAGTAGGCTTTCGAGGCTGGCCAACCAGGGAAAGGGTACGGTAATGAGCAGAGAAAAGGCGGTTCTGGCATATTCGGGCGGGCTCGACACCTCGGTGTGCATCAAATGGCTCATTGAGGAGAAGGGCCTCGACGTCATAGCCCTTGTGGGCGACGTGGGTCAGGAGCGCCAGGACCTCGACTTTATCAAGCAGAAGGCGCTCGACACCGGTGCCGTTGAGGCGCTCGTCGTCGACATGCGCGACGAGTTTGTGCAGGACTACCTCACCAAGGCGCTGTTTGCCAACGCCCTTTACGAGAACAAGTACCCGCTTGTCTCCGCACTCTCGCGCCCCATCATCGTCAAGCATCTGGTAGAGGCGGCGGAGCAGTACGGGGCCAGCGTTATTGCCCATGGCTGCACCGGCAAGGGCAACGACCAGGTGCGCTTCGAGGTGGGCGTCACCACGCTCAACCCCGACCTCAAGATCATTGCGCCCGTGCGTGTGTGGGACCTCCTCACGCGCGAGCAGGAGATCGAATGGGCACAGGCCCATGGTATCCCGGTGCCAGTTACCAAGGCCTCGCCGTACTCCATCGACGACAACCTGTGGGGCCGCACCATCGAGTGCGGCATCCTCGAGGACCCTTGGGAGGAGCCGCCCAATGATATCTTCAAGCTCACGGTCGCAGCCAGTGAGGCACCGGCAAAGCCGCGCTCTGTGACCGTGCGGTTTGAGGCGGGTATCCCTGTGGCGCTCGACGGTCGCACCCTGAGCTTCCATGAGATCATCCTCGACCTCAACCAGATAGGCGGGTCGCACGGCTTTGGGCGTATCGACATGATCGAGAACCGGCTCATAGGCGTCAAGTCCCGCGAGGTCTATGAGACACCCGGCGCGCTGATGCTCATCCAGGCGCACAAGGCCCTAGAGGAGCTTACCCTTGAGCGCGACCTGCTGCACTACAAGCTCAAGGTCGAGCAGGACTGGGCCACGCAGGTCTACTACGGCCAGTGGTTCAGCCCGCTCAAGCAGGCCCTCGATGCCTTCCTCGCCAGCACACAGGCCGCCGTGACCGGCGAGGTGCGGCTCAAGCTCTACCAGGGCTCCTGCACCACGGTGGGCCGCAAAAGCGACCTGTCGCTTTATGACTTCGCGCTTGCGACCTATGGCGACGAGGACAGCTTCGACCGCGACGCCGCCAAGGGCTTCATCGACCTCTTTGGCCTGCCCAGCAAGGTCTGGGCCCGGCAACAGAGAAAGCTGTGACCAGCAGCAACCCCCTCTGGGGCGGGCGCTTCGAGGGGGGCGTGGCGGCGGCTATGCAGGCGTTTGGCGCGTCGCTGCCAATAGACCAGCGGCTGTGGCGCGAGGACATCCAAGGCTCACAGGCCCACGCGCGTATGCTCGGCACTCAAGGCATCATCCCCGCCGAGGATGCGGACAAGATCGTGGCCGGCCTCGATGCCATCTCCCACGACATCGCACACGGCACCTTCACCTTCGACCTCGCAGACGAAGACATCCACATGGCCATCGAGCGTGAGCTCAGCGCGCGCATCGGCGACGCGGGCCGGCGTCTCCACACCGGTCGCAGCCGCAATGACCAGGTCGCCACCGATACCCGCCTCTACTGCAAGCGCCAGGCCACCGCACTCGCCCAGCGCGTCAATGAGCTGCGTGCCGCCCTCATCACGCGCGCCAGCGAGCACCAGCACACCGTCATGCCCGGCTACACCCACCTGCAAAAGGCGCAGCCCATAACCCTCGCGCACCACCTGCTCGCCTACACGTGGATGCTTGCGCGCGACTTCACCCGCCTCGTCGCCGCCCGCGATGCCGCAGATGTGCTGCCGCTGGGCAGTGCCGCGCTCGCCGGCACCACCTACCCGCTTGACCGCCAGCAGGTCGCCCAGGAGCTTGGCTTTGCGCACCTGAGCCAAAACTCCCTTGACGCCGTGAGCGACCGCGACTTCGCGCTCGACCTCACATATGCCTGTGCCACCGCGATGGCCCACCTCTCGCGCCTGTGCGAGGAGCTCATCCTCTGGTCCACCAACGAGTTTGGTTTCATCACGCTCGACGATGCCTATGCCACCGGCTCATCCATCATGCCCCAGAAGAAGAACCCCGACTTCGCCGAGCTTGTGCGCGGCAAAACCGGTCGCGTCTACGGCGACCTCATGGCACTCCTCACCACCCTCAAGGGCCTGCCGCTTGCCTACAACAAAGACCTGCAAGAGGACAAGGAGGGCATGTTTGATGCCATCGACACCCTCGACGCGAGCCTGGCAGCCCTCACCGGCATGATAGCCACCCTGCACGTCAACGCAGACGCCATGCGCGCCGGTGCCCAAGGCGGCTTCATGGCCGCCACCGACCTCGCCGACTACCTCGCCGCCAAGAACATCCCCTTTCGTGACGCCCACGAGATCGTAGGCCGCATCGTCTTACATGCCGAGAAAACCGGGCAGGCCCTCCCGCAGCTCACCCTTGATGCCCTGCGCACCTTCTCACCCGCCTTCGACGAGGACGCCCTTAACGCGACCGCCCTCGATGCCGTGGTAGCTCGCCGCACCACCGAGGGCGGCACCGCCCCCACCCGCGTGCACGAACAGCTCGCCCAAGCCAAACACCTCCTCCTCCAAGACACCGCCCTGCTCTAGACGCGCACGTCCTCACACAGCAACCCAATCTTTGGGGTTGTCAGACGTTTCTGTTGACATCTTAAGTCAGCTTATAAGATGACCATCAACTTTTTAATCATCGATATAACTGATCATAATGTGAATTGGTTGCAAATATCAGTTATAACTGATAAACTTTCAACATCAAGAAGGAGATCCTGTGGGTACTTACATCAAGCGCGATTGCTATCTTGAGCAACTTAAGCCGTTTATCGGTACCAACGTGATAAAAATACTCACAGGTATGCGAAGAACAGGCAAAAGTGTCATGCTCGAACTTATCCGTGATGAGTTGAGTTTGCAGGGAGTCTCGGCAGACCGGTTTATCACCCTTAACTTTGAAGACAGTGCGTATGCACAGCTTCGCGAACCTGCCGCACTTGAAGCATATGTGGTAGAGCACATGAGCAGAAACGGAAAAGAGGCCGGCACCTTCTATCTGTTCTTTGACGAGATACAGGAAGTCGCTTCTTGGGAGTCTTGTATAAACTCGCTTAGGGCGACCAGGGATGTTGACATCTACATCACCGGATCTAACTCACACCTTCTTTCAGGAGAGTTGGCGACGTTTCTCTCGGGCCGGTACATCACCTGCACAATCTACCCATTCTCCTTTGCGGAATATCTATCGCTGCGGGCGGCGCGACGCAAAGAGACGGAGCAGGACAGCGAGCCCCTCTCTGCTGGGTTTAACGCATATCTTCAACAGGGTGGTATGCCCTTTGTGGTTGATCTCGATATGCCACAGTCGGCCAGGCAAAGATATTTAAACGACCTTTTTGATTCGGTGATCCTTAAAGACATCGTTCGACGCAACAACGTCCGGTCAGTGGATCAACTACAAAGGATATGCGACTTTGCTCTTGCAAACGTGGGCAAGACCTTTAGCGCGACCAGTATCTCGAATTACTTCATCAACGAGAGACGCCCCATTGCCACCGAGACAGTCATAAACTATCTGCGGTACTGTACAGAAGCCTACCTGCTCTATAAGGCAAATCGTGAGGATCTCATCGGGAAACGCGTACTGAGCGTTAACGAGAAATACTACTGCATCGATCACGCGCTCCGTGACGCGGTTACCAATAGCAGCAACCGTAACATTGCTCAAACGCTCGAGAATGTGGTGTATCTCGAACTGCTACGCCGTGGCTATGAAGTATCCGTCGGCAAGGCACATGACCTTGAAGTTGATTTTGTGGCACGGTGTGGAGGGGAGCGACACTATATCCAAGTAGCCTACTTACTGACGACACCTGAGACCATCGAACGTGAAGAGAGGGTATTCGCGCAGATCCCCGACCATTATCCGCGACACCTCATCTCACTGGACGAGATCGATATGAGCGCCAACGGCATTCGCCATCACTACCTACCCCAATTCCTCCTTGATGAATCCTGGTGAGGCAAACTCTGTGCGCGCGAGCGCCGCCGAGGCAATCCGAGACCACAACGATTTCTCGCAATCCATGCTCTCCGATCCCGAGGCCCGCACGTACTGGTACAACTGGAACTTAATGCATGTAGAGAAGGACGAGCGCTAACCCCCCCCCTGTCGCCTGCTTGTTTTTTACTCTCTCAGCACCGATAATAATACCGTGGCATCAATAGTTATGGGTTCTGAGGACGGAGAATGCAATGGAGAAGCGACCGCATTACTTTAGGAACGCCCTGCTTGTCTCACTGTTGCTCATACCTGCAGTAATGGATGCCTTGCTCGTTGTGCTGATGCTTGTGGGAAGCCTTGGCGTATTTCCCATCGTGATGTGGGGCGTCCCTATTGCGGCGGGCACTCTGATTTGGGTATGGTTCTTCTGGCGGCATAGAAAGCGGCTCCCAGATTCATGGTTCAAACGCATACTCCCTCTGGTTATCGCGCCGTGCTACTATCTTCTGGCATGGAGCCTGGCCTTGATCATAACGGGGCTCTCATTCACCGGCGAGCCTTTCTTCCTGGTATTTGGTGTGCTAACGCTGCCATGGTTTGTCCTCAATTTTGGATTTCTGCTGTTTGGGGGCGACATGACGCCCTTCGTCTTTATCCAACTACTTGCGCTGGCTGTTCCTGTGGCCATCTCCCTTGTCATAGGCCGCGCTTCCCGTACCCAAGGGGATAAGAGCAGGCCCCTCGTCGTCCTTTGCGTCACCGTTTGCCTGATCCTTGCGCTGCCAACGTTTCTTCTGTATCAGCGTTCAAAGATCTATCTGCCCTACGAATACGAATACGAGTACGAGGCCATAGGCCACGAGGTCGACCTGAGCTACTACCAGCCGTTCACCTCCAACAACAACGTCGTAAGCATCCCGGGAAGCCCTCCCTTCACTATTAGCAGCGACTACCCGCGCCTCGACGGCGCTACCGCCGCATTCCCGGTATACGCCTCATTGGCCCAGGAGTTCTATAGTGGCCTTGATGGGGAGAGCGGCTCTGAGTACGTGACCTGCTCGACCACGCCCAGGGCATACCAAAGGCTCATCGACGGCGAGGTGGATCTCATCTTTGGCGCTCAACCCTCCGAGGGACAGCTCCTTGATGCCGAGAAGGCAGGAGTTACCCTTGAGGCGACCCCCCTTGGGCGCGAGGCCTTTGTCTTCTTCGTAAACAGCGAAAACCCTGTAGACAGCCTCACACTCGAGCAGATCCAGGACATCTACCAGAAGAAGATCACAAACTGGCGTGACGTGGGTGGCCCCAATAAGGAGATCATCGCCTTCCAGCGCCCTGAGGACTCAGGGAGCCAAACCATCATGCTCGCGAAGGTGATGGGCGACAAGCCCATGGCAACGCCCCTGCGCACCGAGCAGGTCAGTGCGATGGGCGGAGTGCTTGGTGGGGTGGCAGAATACCGCAATTCCTCCGCTGCCATTGGCTACTCGTTTAGGTACTACACCGTGGGCATGAACCCTCATGAAGACATCAAGCTTCTGGCAATAGACGGCATCGAGCCCAGCATCGAGAATATCCGCAACGGTACCTACCCCTTCACAATCGACTTCTACGCTGTGACCGCCGGCACCAGCAACCCCTACGTCCCCAAGCTCATCGATTGGCTCACGAGCGACCAGGGGCAATCCTTCATCGAGGACTGTGGCTATGTGCGCCTTCCTTCCCGCGATCCTCAGGCGTGACGGCTACACAGGGGAGGAAGGGGGGGAGAACAAACAGCCACACTTGATTTTTGCGCATTTCGTGCTTCCTTGCTGTTGAGGTGTCGTGGCGGGTATGCTCGTGGTATATTCGGGGGGTACAGGCAGTAATTGGTTAATACTGCAACAAATTGTCTGCCCGCGTTGCGGATGATGGAGAGAGGGATGGTCATGATACATACGCTAACCGCCTATACCGCCGAGATCGATGACATCGATGCCGCCTTGAGAGACATCCAGGGGCAGCTTGACCTCGACAACAACCTGCTCACCCATGCGGTGGGCCTTGTGAGCTGCTTGCCCGCCTTTGTCGAGACCGGTGTGATCGAGGCGCTTGCCCAGGCGTTGCCGTTCGAGGTGGTGGGCAGCACTACCATCGCCACAACCGTAAAAGGCACTCATGATGCCAGTCTTCTCACTCTCACGGTCCTTACGAGCGATGAGGTGGAGTTTGTTACAGGACACACCGCGCCTCTCACGGCCGAGGACGAGGGCATCATCATCGAAGGATATCAGGGGGCAACAGGTGCCAGGCCGGATGCGCCGTCCCTCATGTTCGCCTATGCGCCCCTGCTCATGTACGCGGGGGGCGACTTCTTTATCGAGGCCCTTACCAAGGCTAGTGGCGGGGTTCCCACCTTTGGCATGGTGAGCGTCGATGACACGCCCGACTACCACACGAGCCAGGTGATTTTCAGCGGTGCAGGGTCATCGGACCAGCTTGCCTTCGTGCTGTTGTATGGCGCGGTCGCCCCCAAGTATTATCTCGCGACCATCTCGCAGGAAAAGGTGTTCAAGGGGACCGGCGTGGTGACCCAGAGTGCCGGTAACCAGTTGCAGACGGTCAACGACGAGCCGGTCACAGCCTTTCTCAAGGAGCTGGGCCTCACGTTTGATGCCAGCGGCAACCTTGAGGGCATCAACTCCTTCCCCTACATCGTTGATTACAACGATGGCACCAGCCCGGTTATACGCGCCATGTTCGCCACCACCCCAGAAGGCTATGCGGTGTGCGGCGGTGACATCCCCATAGGCGCGACCTTGTCCGTAGGGTACTTTGACGACGAGGAGATACTCAGGTCGACCAGTGATAAGCTCAAAGAGGTCGAGATAGATGCCACCATGCGGTTTGCCTTTGTATTCTCCTGCGTAGGGCGCTACTTCAACCTTGGATTCGCGCCTGAGCGAGAGGCAAACCTGGTGCGTGCCAAGCTGGACGCGACCACTATACCCTATCAGTTCACCTATGCCGGTGGGGAGTTCTGCCCGGTCCACAGCAAGGCAGACACTGCGGCGCTCACCAACCGCAGCCATAACTGCACGTTTGTCGCCTGCGTAATCTAGGTGCGGCACATGACTTTGGACAGCGATGCCGCCGCGCCGCAGCCAGTTGACCCTGCCAGTACCAGCCTTGAGGCGCTTCTTGCCGCGAACAAGCGGCTTGCCCTTGAGGTGAAGAAGCTCACACGCTCTCTTGAGCGCGAGCAGGCGTTCATCAGGCGCAATAAGGTGAATATCGACGCTCGCAAGCAGTTTAGCGAGATAGTCCTCGCCGAGCGGTCCACGCTGGAGAAGAACATGAACCTGCTGCTGCAAAACAGCAGGGACTTCATTATCTTCTTCGATACCGACGGGAGGATCGTCTTCTGCACAGACTCCTTTCTCAAGGCCAACAACCTCGCTGGTTTTGGACTGCTCAAGGGCAAGTTCTTTGGCGAGATACTGGGCGGCCTTGTTCCCGATGCGTTTATTGAAGGCGCACGGCACATCGTCCAGGCGCACCAAGTGGGCGACGGGACCAGCATGCTCGAGTCCCAGTTCCAGGCAGATTTTGCCCAGGGTGGCACCTACCGGGACTATAAGGCCGAGCTCAGCGTGATGGTCAACGAGGCCAACGAGAGCGAAGGATTTGTTGTTATCATCTACGACATCACCGACTTCTCGCAGGCGCGCCGCGAGGCCGAGCAGGCTAACGCCGCCAAGTCGGACTTCCTCGCCACCATCTCGCACGAGATACGCACCCCCATGAACGCCATCATCGGGCTCGCCGACATGCTGGAGGGCACCAGCCTCGACGCACGGCAGAGCGAGCTGCTGTCAAAGGTCCAAAACTCCTCCACCGCGATGCTCAGCCTTATCAACGACATCCTCGACTTCTCGAAGATCGAGGCCGGCAAGCTTGAGCTCATCGAGGAGTATTTTGACTTCTACGAGCTGCTTGACGTTGTAAAGTCCATCTTCGAGCTGATGATGGCCCAAAAGGACCTGCACTTTACCTGCGACTTCGCCCGTGACCTGCCCGAGGTGGTCTGTGCCGACAGCAAGCGCATCAGGCAGATACTCACAAACATACTCAATAACGCCTACAAGTACACCGCCAGCGGCACGGTTACCTTCTCCGTCTCCGTTGCAGAGGGCGGGATGACCCGCTTTACGGTAGCGGATACGGGCATCGGTATCAGGGAGGAGGAGCGTCCCAAGCTCTTTAACGAGTTCCAGCAGCTCGATGTTGTGCGCAACAAGCACATCTCGGGGACCGGCCTTGGGCTGGCCATCACCAAACATCTCTGCGAGATACTGGGCGGCAGCGTGGGGGTCGAGAGCGTCTATGGCAAAGGCTCCACGTTCACGGTGCTGCTGCCGCTCAAAGCGGGGGTGCGCGACGACCTGCCGCACCAGGTCGACGAGGGCATTGGCTTCACGGCGCCCAAGGCACGCATCCTCATCGTTGACGACGTCGAGATCAACCTTGAGATCGTCTCCTTCATGCTTGAGCCCTTTGAGGTCCAGATCGAGACGGCCGCTAACGGGGAGCAGGCGCTTGGCCTGGCGGCCACAAATCATTACGACCTTATCCTCATGGACCACATGATGCCGGTCATGGACGGCATCGAGGCCACCAGGCGCATCAGGGCGTTAGATGGGGAGAAGGGCCAAGTACCCATCGTCGCTCTCACCGCCAATGCCATCAGCGGGGTCGAGCAGATGTTCAAGGATGCCGGGTTTGACGGCTTTATCTCGAAGCCCATCGACGGCACCATCCTTGCCCGCTCGCTCCACCGATTGCTCCCCGCACGGCTCATCATCGAGGGGTAGCTGGGCAGCCACCCAAAAAGACAGCACTTTTGAAGGTTTTATGTGCTTGGGGCCGTGAGGCGACCCTATACTGTTAGCGGTACCATTCGGTGTACAATTTGTGCCATATACTCAGATATGCGGCAACAGGAAAGGGGAGAGCCATGCAGAAGAAATACCTGATGACCCCGGGGCCCACGCCGGTGCCAAGCGAGGTGCTGCTCGCCCAGGCGCGGCCCATGATCCACCACCGCACGCCCGACTTCAACAATGTCGTGCGCACGTGCGTGGCCGGTCTCAAATACGTGTTCCAGACCGAGGCAAGCGACGTGCTTGTCTTTGCGAGCTCGGGGACGGGCGCGATGGAGTCCTCCGTGGCCAACTGCTTCTGTGCGGGGGACAAAGTGCTCGTATGCTATAACGGCAAGTTCGGTCAGCGCATGGAGCAGATCTCCAAGGCATACGGCCTCGACGTCACCGTGCTTGAGTACGGCTGGCAGCAGGTGGTCGATCCCGCCGACATCGCAAAGCACCTTGCGGCCAACCCCGAGACCCGCGGTGTTATCATCACGCAAAGCGAGACCTCGAGCGGCGTGCTCAATAACGTACAGGCGGTGGGTGCCATCGTGCATGAGTACCCCAACTGCGTGCTCATCGTCGACAGCATCACCGGCATTGGTGCCGTTGACTGCAAGACCGACGAGTGGTACCTCGACGTCGTGATGACCGGCTCGCAAAAGGGCCTCATGCTTCCGCCCGGCCTGGCCGCCGTCACGGTAAGCCCCAAGGCGTGGAAGGCCTATGAGCGCTCGACGCTCCCCAAGTTCTACTTCGACTGGAAGAAGTACCAGAAGAACCTTGAGAACGATACCACGCCCTTTACCCCCGCCGTCTCGCTGATGATAGGCCTGGCCGAGTCGCTCAAGCTTATGCGCGACGAGGGCATCGAGAACATCATCGCCCGCCACGCCCGCCTGGCCGAGGCCACCCGCAAGGGCTGCGAGGCGTTAGGCCTTGAGCTCTTTGCCCCCGCTGAGGGTCGCGGCAATGCCGTGACGCCGGTATGGGTGCCCGAGGGCATCGACGGCAAGAAGCTCGTCTCTACGATGAAGAACAAGCACGGCGTCACCATCGCCGGCGGCCAGGACGACTACGCGGGCCGCATCTTCCGCGTAGGGCATCTGGGCTACTTTGGCGGCTTTGACATCATAACCACCCTGGCCGCCCTCGAGATGACCCTGCTCGAGCTTGGCTACGACTTCGACCCCGGCACCGGCATAAAGGCCGCCGAGGCCGTACTGATGGAGGGATAGCACGCCCCGCAGCCCCGCAGGGGCAGCAGAGACAAAGACGCGCGCAGCGTGTCGCCAAGGTGAAAGGACTGCCATGAAGATCCTGGTCGCAGAGAAGATCGCAGATGCCGGCATACAGCTCCTCAAGGACTCCGGCCATGAGGTTGACGTCATACTCGACCTCACCCCCGAAGGCCTCGTCGCGGCCATCCCCGCATACGAGGCCCTCATCGTGCGCAGCGCCACCCAGGCCACGCGTGCGGTCATCGAGGCCGGTACCAGCCTCAAGATCATCGGACGCGCCGGAGTGGGCGTCGACAACGTTGACGTCACCGCCGCCACCGAGTGCGGCGTCATCGTCTGCAACGCCCCCACGTCAAACGTGATAAGCGCTGCGGAGCAGACCATGGCACTCCTGCTCGCGAGCGCTCGTCGTACGCCGCAGGCAAACGCCAGCATGAAGGAGCATAAGTGGGACCGCGGCAAGTTCACCGGCAACGAGCTGTACCAGAAGACCCTGGCCATCTTTGGCCTTGGGCGCATAGGCGGCCTCGTTGCCGAGCGTGCCCGTGCCTTCGAGATGGACCTCATCGGCTATGACCCGTTCTGCTCGCCCGAGCGTGCGGCGCAGTTGGGTGTGACCCTCTATGACGACATCGACGAGATCCTGCCCCAGGCCGACTTCATCACGGTACACCTGCCCAAGACCAAGGAGACCATCGGCATGTTTGGCCCGAGCCAGTTTGCGAAGATGAAGGACGGCGTCTACCTGGTCAACACTGCCCGTGGCGGCATCTATAACGTCGAGTCGCTCGCCAACTTTGTCGCTGCCGGCAAGATAGCCGGTGCCGCCATCGACGTCTACGAGAAGGAACCTTGCACTGAGTCACCCCTCCACGAGTTTGCCAACGTGATCCTCACCCCGCACCTGGGCGCCTCGACCAAGGAGGCGCAGCTGCGCGCCGGCGAGCAGATCGCCGCATTTGTCCTGCTCGGCCTTGAGGGTAAGATGGTCCCCACCGCCGTCAACGTCGCCCTCATCCCCGAGGATGTCATGAGCGCCGTCGCCCCCTTTATCGAGGCCTGCCAGACCTGCGGCATCATCCTCGCGCAGCTTGCGACCGAGGGTATCTCCGCACTCGACGTGCGGGTCTTTGGCGAGCTGGCCAACAACGACGTGAGCGTACTTGGCACCGCCGCCCTACGCGGCATCTTCTCGCAAAACAGCGACGACCCGGTAAACTTTGTCAACGCGGCCTATATCGCTGAGCAGCGCGGCATCGCCGTCACCGTCGAGAAGGACCCCCTGCACTACGAGTACGCCAGCGTGGTGAGCTTCACCGCAAAGGCCGGCCCGGCCACCCTCGAGGTGAGCTGCACCACCAGCGGCCCCACTGGCGCCATGCGCATCGTGAGCATCATGGGCTACAAGCTCGACCTTATCCCCGGCAAGAACGTACTTATCCAAAAATATGCGGACAAGCCCGGGCAGTTGGGCAAGATAGGGACCGTGTTGGGCAACGCCAATATCAACATCTCGACGATGGAGGTAGGCGTGAACCCCGATGACACCGGCAGCAGCGTCGCCCTCATCCTTATGAACGTCGATGAGCCTGTCCCCACGCAGGTTCAAGAGGAGCTCAAAACCGCCGTAGCCGTAACCGAGGGCTGGTTCCTGCAACTGTAGAAGGGCTTATAACTTGCGTCGCGCGTGACTTTGTGAGCACCTAGAGCCCAGAGCCCACCAGGAACAATTGGTCGCCAAGGGTCACGTGGTCGCCGGGGGAGAGCGGCGTCCTTTGTTGCGGCGCGAGCCTGAGGCCGTTGATAAAGGTGCCGTTGCTTGAGCCGTTGTCGCTGATAAAGGCCCTGTTGCCATC
Organism: Coriobacteriales bacterium; assembly: GCA_031290695.1. The sequence goes on from JAITNB010000033.1 coordinate 13,615, forward strand.
AAGGTGGATAACCGCGTGCTGCCTGCTCACCATGGTGGAATCCGAGACACAGATGGTGCAGGTCTTTGACCGCCCGATGATGGTCTGCGCCTGTTTGATTGGCCATACGGTGTTGTCATTCAAACGCGTGAGCACCAGGCTTGGCACCGTGACGGCAACAGGCGCCTCGTTATGCGCTAACGACCCGCTGCCCAACACCGAGGTACCGGCTGTTTTATCAGCAGCAACCGGCGCGCCGGTTGCGCCATCCTGCGGGCGGTGGCTCATATCCTCGCTGATAGCATGCAACATCTGCTCCGCCGTGCTCTTGGCGGCCAAATGCTCCTCGGCCGTTACCACCCCGGAGTTCTCTGTGATAAAATCGCGGCCCTTGCTCCTAAGCAGCGTGCCTGAGCTCGATACCTTTGCCGGGGACGCTGCCTGTGGCTGGGCAACAGGCACCACAGGCGCCTGGTATCCCAAAAAGGCCTTGAAGTCTATAACGGAGAAGACCTCCTGCCGTTTGATGAAGTCCTGCAACGTAGTGGCGCTCGCTCTGTCCTCATCGCATACAAAGTGGGCCTTTGCGCCCACAAAGGCCAGCAGGTCCAACACCGCCCGGTTCTTAACGTCCATCCCCGTAACGGGAAAATACACAAACTGTAGCCGGTTGCTCTGGGTCTGAATGAATATATGCTCAGGCTCAAAGGACACGTTTCGCTCAAACAGCCCATTCTCTTTACAAAAGTCGAGCAATTCGACAATCTGCCTGAGCAGGGACTGGTACTGCACAAGCGAGAGCTTTGTGCTGAGGAAGGTCTTAAGCGGCACAACCTCTGCAACCTTGTAGTGAAGGAGTGACTTCTTGCCGTCCTCAAAGAAGGTGAAGGGCAAAAAGAAGTCGATGGCGTTCTGCGCAAGGCGCATGGCCGCCGCATAGTCAAGCGGCTGCTTGTCGTCCAGGGCCACATCAAGGGTGACCGTCTTGTCGAGCCTGTGTTTAACCGTCTTTATCTTCATGAAGCGCTATCCTGCCTTCGTGCTTGCGCACATCCTCACCTCGTCTTTGAGTGCAGCCACTCATACAAGGATGAGCTCAGACCCATTCACATAACCGTAATCAACCATGAGCCTGTCCATCTCAAGCTCAGTGCCGTTTGACTTGTCATACAGTGCCGTGGCCGCGCTGGCCGCAAAAAAATCGCTCGCACTATTGGAGAGGATCCTTGACACGAGTTGCGTAGCCTCAAAGACCGCCAACTCGTCAGGGATCCACAGCTCATACGACCGGCCCGTCGCCGGCAAGAACACAGAAAACAACGTCTTTTCGTTCATGACCCTCCCACTTTCTCAGCAGAACTACCGCAAGATGCCAGCTTACCATATGTTACCGGATTTCCTTTATGGAAGTGCGCAGAGTGTACAGAGGCTCATGAGGACGGTATAGAGGTGCTATGCGCCAAAGAGGGCAAATGGGGGATATCAAAAAGCCTACCGAGCACAGAATTATCCCTAGCACTACCAGCCATCATGCCTTCATGTGAGGCAAGCAAATCGTCTGGCGTCAAATCCAGCA
>JAITNB010000059.1 GCA_031290695.1 Coriobacteriales bacterium
CAAAAGAACGGGGAACTTCCTATTATAACCTAAAATCGCGAAAACGCGAAATTAAATCTGGGCTATACTGTTTGGCAGCGGGTGCGGAAGGGGGCCCAGGAGGCACAACCCCTGTGACCAGTAACCTTTGCGAACACGCGCGACGATTGGGGTTGAGGATGTTTGATTTCTTTGCGCCACCACCGCCAGAGGCACCAAAGGGCATAGAGGCTGTTCCCACGCCCCAGGAGGCAGCGGCAGCCTTGGGCCCGTCGCCCACGATGGACAACCACCCCCATCTGGCGGCCCTCATGCAAGACGACCCCGCAGCCGCAAAGAAGGCACTCAATAAAGCCCGCAAAGCCCATAAGAAGGCCCGCCGGAAGGCCATGGAAGCTGCCGAGGAAAACCAACGGGCCGCGAAGAAGGCCGCCCGTAAACGCGAGGAGGCTGTGTTTAAGGAGTCGATCAGGGACGGCTATGTTGTCGACGGCAACGGCGAGCGCCTCCGCCGGTATACCTTTGCGGAACAGATATTGGACAACAAGCCGGTGTCGTATACCATCGCAGCGCTGTCGGTCGTGGTTCCGCTGCTCATTATCGCTTTGATAAGCTTTGGGGGACGCTGAGTATCCGTCTTAAAACGAGGGGTTTGCATCACGATTCCCAAAATCTGAATCTGCGTATGACACGCTTAGATGGCGCAATCATACCCACCTTATGACATGGCCTCGCGCCTCATCTTCACAATTTTTCCATCACAACACATCGAACAGGAAAACAGGAGGAGGTGGATTTTTGCTGGCGTTGGCTTGCCTTTGAAGTCTATGCCCGGCCTTGGTGAAAGCGCGCCCATCATGGCTAGAGGCATGTATCAGGCAAGTGTTGTTGTAAAGTCCGTTCCGTTTCTATCAGTAATCGATAGGAGGAAACATGTCAGAAGGCAAGAAGTTTACGGTGTCTGAGATTGTTGACAGTCTTGGCATCAACCCGTTTACCTGGATTACTTTTCTTTTTCTTGGCTTTGCAATGATTTTTGACGGCTATGACTTTATGGTTGCGAGCCAGACCACTGCGAATGTGGCCAACACGTTGCAACATTTTGTGGCGCTCGGCGGCAACACTGCCGACACCTCTATTGTTGCGGTTGTGGGTGGTAAGGCCGCACTGCAGGCGATGGGCAGCTCAATCTCGTCCTGGGGCCTGTTGGGTATGGTTATCGGCGGCGCTATCGGCGGTATCGTCTCCGACAAAATCGGCCGTAAGAAGATGCTCGTGATAGCCATCATCTTCTACGGTGCCTTTACGTTGCCCCAGGCCTATGCCACCGATTTTTGGTTCTATGCAAGCACGAGGCTCATCGCTGGTTTGGGCGTTGGGTCTTGTATTCCCGTGGTAACAACGTACTTCTCAGAAACCATACCATCCAAGAACCGCGGTGTCTTTGTGACCTTTGGCATGGCCTTCATGGTTTTGGGCTGGGTTCTCGCCGGCCTGGTTGTCACGACCCTTAACGGCATTCACGATCCCGTCGCCATCCCGTTTGCATCCGCAGCAATGACTTCTACCTACTCGCTTACCGGTGCCGATGGCTCGGTGCTGGCAGATCAGACCCAAAACTGGCGCATGGCCTACTTGATTGGCGTCTTGCCTGTTCTCTACGGCATCCTGCTGGCATTATTCATGCGTGAGACTCCACACTGGTATGCAAACGCTGGTCACGCGAACAAGGCTATCGAAAGCCTTAACTACTTGATGAGGCGGGCCGGCCGCACCGCCCAGGCACTTGACCCGGCAGGGCTCTCTGTCCCGCCAAAGCTCAAGAGCGCCAGTCCAAAGGTGCTGTTCTCCAAGCAGTTCATTGTGGCAACCGCTGCCATTTGGACGATGTACTTCATCGGCCAGGTCTTTGTCTACGGCCTTAATCCCTGGATGGTGCCGATGATGACCGGCTTCGAGTATTCTGCGGCAGATGCCTCGGCTATGCAGACCTTTAATAACGTTGCCGCCATCTGTTCCAATATCTGCGTTGGGTTCCTGTCCGACAAGTTTGGCCGTAAGAGGATACTGATATTCTCCTGGATATTCCTGATGGTCGCCGTTCTGGTCTTTGCTTTGACGGTTGGCCCTGGTGCCTTTGCCTATTGTATGTTCCTGTTCTTCTTGATTGGTTTTGCGATGAACTTTGCCATCACCGGTGTCCAGCCGCTGATGCCCGAGAGCTATCCGACCCTTGTAAGGAACACCGGTGTGTCCTGGTGTCAGGCCTTTGCCCGTTTTGGTGGTGCCGCCGCGCCGATATGCTTTAGCGCAATCACACCGATGATGGGTGGAAACTGGAACAACATCATGCTTCTGTTGTTGATTCCGGCCGCTATTGGCCTGCTTTGTACCTTTGTCTTTGTGCGCCGCGAGACGAGCGGTAAAGACCTTGATGCTATCGCAACCGAGACTTTGGAAGGGTAGGAGGAATCATGGAGAAAAAAGAAAACGATGTGGCCTTTTGGGTCATGATGGTGATTTTGGCTTACCTGTTAATCGCGTGCATTATATGCCCCATCGCCATACCGGGCTTTTCCAAACAGCCCTATGCGGTGCCGATGATGGGAATTGGACTGGCTCTGCCTTTCCTGCACTTCTTTATCTTTGCTGCTCCGTTGATTAACAAGAAGAAGTAATGCCAAGCACCCGTGTTACCCCGTTTTAGGCTCTTGCTGTTGTGAGGCGCGCGCATGAAGTTCCTCACAACAGCTGCACCACAGGTATGCATTGTGTGTAACGTTTGTGTGAAAAGGAGAAAAACTATGGCAATGAGTAGAGAGTGGAGACGTGAGAACCCGGACGGATCATATACCGTGCGCTCCTGCTGCTGGTCACCCCCCGGCGACCACCCCGTAGGATGCGGTATGCTGCTCACCGTCAAGGACGGGAAGCTCATCGATGTCGAAGGCGACCCCGAGCACAGCATCACCAACGGCCGCCTGTGCATCCGCGCCCTTGACCTCCCAGAGATCGTGCACTCCCCTGAGCGTATCGTGTATCCCATGAAGCGCGATCCCAAGGACCGTGGCAAGGACAAGTGGGAGCGCATCACCTGGGACGAGGCATTCGACCTCGTCTGCGGCAAGGTCAACTACTTCAAGGAGACCTATGGCAACGAGTCGATCCTCGTCTTTGGCGGGACCGGACGCGAGGCCTGTATCTATTACTACCCGCTGGGCTTCTCGACCCTGCAGACCCCTAATGTCTGCTATGGCCAGAGCGGTTGGTCATGTTACGGCCCCCGCTGTTCCATCACCGACTACATCCTCGGTGCCGGCTATCCCGAGATCGACTTCGCGGGGTACTTTGAGGACCGTTACAACAACCCCGAGTTCGAGCTTCCCAAGTATGTGGTGTGCTGGGGCAAGATGCCGCTGTCGTCAAACGGCGACGGCCTGTTTGGCCATGCGCTTATCGACATGATGAAGCTTGGCACCAAGATCATCCTCATCGACCCGCGTATCACGTGGTTTGGTGCGATGGAGGGCAACATCAACCTGCAGATCAAGCCAGGAACCGACGCCGCCATCGGCCTGGGCCTCGCCAACGTCATCATCGCTGAGGGCCTACAGGACCAGGAATGGATCGACAATTGGTGCTTTGGCTACGACGAGTTTAAAGAGCGCGTCGAGGAGTACACGCCCGAGCGCGTCGAGGAGATGACCTGGGCCCCTGCGGAGCAGATTCGCAAGGTCGCCCGCTGCATGGCGCAAAAACCCGTCTCCATCGCCTGGGGCCTGGCGGTCGACCAGAGTCCCAACGGCGTGCAGGTTGGTCATATCACCATCGCGCTGGCCGCTATCACCGGCAACATTGACATCCCCGGCGGCCTGACCCTCGGCCCCCCGTCAGCCCTTCTTGGCAAGTGGCGCATGGAGACCCGCAAAGACCTCGGCCCCGACCTGTGGGACAAGCGTCTGGGTGCCAAAGAGTATCCCGCGCTATCAAACGCGATGGCGACCACGCATCCCGACTTCACGCTCGACGTGCTCGAGACCGATCAGCCCTACAAGATCCATATGGCCTGGTTCAACTCGTCCAACCTGCTTGCCCCCACCTGTTCTGCCGCCCCCATCCGCTGGCATGACGCGTTCCAGCGCCTCGACTTCGTGGTTGTCCAGGACCTGTGGATGACCCCTACCGCGATGGCCGCTGCCGATGTCTTCCTGCCGTTGCCTACCGTGGCCGAGCATGACGGTATCGTTATCACCCACTACGGCCGCAACTGCGTCTTCCTGGGTGCGATGAACGAGGCGCTACGGGTAGGCGAGACCAAGTCTGACATCGAGATATGTATCGAGTTTGGCAAGCGCCTCAACAATGCCGGGCCCGACGGCACCTCTACCTGGAACATCTTTGAGGGCGACGACCGCCATGACTTCGTACCTGACTTCTTTAGCCAGCAGACCCAGCCCGAGCTTGGCTTCGACTTTGACGAACTGCGCAAGATCGGCCTGTATCAGCCTGGTTACACGTATCGCAAGTATGAGAAGGGCCTCCTCCGTTTTGACGGGGAGCCTGGGTTCAACACCGTGACCGGCCTGGTCGAGCTGTACTCGACGCTGTTTGACGCTTGGGGCGAGGATCCCATGCCGTACTACGAGGAGCCGCGGTGGAGCCCTCTCAGCCAACCGGCGCTTGCCGAGAAGTATCCGCTGATGATGTGCTCCGGTGCCCGTGAGTATGCGTCGTTTCACTCTGAGCATCGCCAGATTCCCACCCTGCGCCACTTTCGTGTGTATCCCGACATCGAGATCAACCCCGATACCGCTGCCCAGTACGGCATCGCCGAGGGCGACTGGGTCGAGGTCGAGAACCCCTTTGGCCGCGCTCGCCAGAAGGCGCACCTCGTTATCACCATCGACCCGCGCGTGGTACACACCCGTCACGGCTGGTGGTATCCCGAGCAGGACGGCGAGGAGCCCAACCTCTTTGGGGTATGGAAGTCGAACATCAACAACCTGGTGCCGCACTTCGATACCGGTCGGCTTGGCTTTGGCGCCCCCTTCAAGAGTGTCTTCTGCTCCATCAAGAAGGTTGACGGCCTGGATGGCCTGGAACTCAAGAAGTCCTATGACATCCTCAAACAGCAGGACGAGATTATCGCGCAGGAAGGCGTTGAGGGCATCATCTTCAACGAGCTTCATCGCGAGCCAAGAGGGCTTTGACAGTCGACACACTTGAAACGGAGGTTAGAAATGGCATACGAGGATTATGCACTGTTGTTCGATTACAAGTACTGCTCCGACTGTCACACCTGTGAAGTCGCATGTAAGAACCATCTCCAGTTGACGCTCGGCAAGGAGATCGACCTTGCCAAGACGCCTGGTATCGTGGTGCTGGAGCTGGGCCCCTTCCATCTTGATGAGAGTGACCCGGATGCCTGGGACTGGAAGTACATCCCGGTACCCACCGCACTGTGCGACCTGTGCGTCGACCGCCTGGATGCCGGCAAGAAGCCAACCTGTGCACATCACTGCCTGGCGAGCTGCATCGAGTACGGCCCCATTGATGAGTTGGCCAAGCGGGCGGCCGAGATCGGTCACAAGGTAAGTATCTACAAGCCGTAACAGCGAGGGACGGGCCTTCATCTTCATGATACAATGAAGGCCCGTCCAGCTGCCCGTCCGTTTTGTTCTTACATGCAAATAGGGAGGTTTCTGCTATGACTTTTGATGAGTTTGTCGAGCTCGATGGCAATGAGCAAGTTACCTATCTCAACGAGAAGCTTGCCGATGGCAAGGCGCCCGAGGACATCTATGCCGACTTGGGAACAGACAAGTCTGCACTTGGGAAATACGGTATCTTCTATGTGCCGCCCAGGAAGACCTTCATGATCAAGCCCATGCGCGGCTATCAGACCACCAAGCTCAGCGGCAATGAGAAAGAGGACGATGCGGGACTTATCGTCACCAAATAGCTCTTATTATAGGTATTTAAGTATACTATAAGGGCCTGGAAGGTACGGATACTATAGGCTACGGACGATTTATGGAGGGTTTGCTTATGTGCTTTAGGCCAGCGGGTGTTGATATACCCGATCCAGTGTGTCCCGAATGTGGAAAAAAACTCGCCATTATTGGTGGTGTCGTCATGAAGAAGTGTCCCTTCTGCAAGGCTGACCTCACCCAATATGCCGAGGCAGCAGGCTACGGTGGAGGCGCTCCCGGCGCTCCCTCGGCCCCCGGTGCCCCCAAGCCCCCCGGCGCACCCGGCGCACCCGGCGCACCCAAGGCTCCCGGCGCCCCCAAGCCCCCCGGCGCCCCGCGTTAGGCCACAAGGTTGTTCATGGCCTTATTTGTAGCGCAAGGTACGACTTGCTTTCGTGGAAGCCAAGGCTCATGTAACCGTGCGAACAGTTGCATGAGCCTGTTTTTGCCAGGAACAGGGATGTAAGATGTGTGGATATGGATGCTCCGGCTGTGGGAGATGCAAAGGCGGGTTTGTCTCGAAGATAGTCCCGCGCGGGTTCTGTTTCAAGTGCAAGACAATAAACAGCCCCAGTGCTACCGTTTGCAAGAAATGTGGCGTGGCCATCGACAATAGCAGGCACCAGACGGTGACGCCGGGAACTCGATGAGGGTTTTATCGTACTCTATGTCTGCGGTACCAGAATCCGAGAACCATCACGTAGGAAGTTAGGGGAAGCCTAATGAGCGACATCATCCTTTCGGAGAAGGAGATAAAGAGCAAGCGTATCGCCTATCTTGTCTTTGGCACCATCACACTTCTCGTACTGGGCCTCATCTATGCGTGGTCTATCTTTGCGCGGCCCTTACAAGCGGCGTTTCAATGGGACCCAACCCAGCTTTCACTTGTTTTTCAGATATCTATGGTAGCATTCACCCTCTCTGCGCTCGGTGGCGCACAGTTGATTAAGAAGACCTCTGCAAAACTGGCCATCATCGCCTCGGCTGTCTTGTTGGCCGCGGGCTTTGTGCTTACTGCATTATTTGCCTCTATGGGCATCTGGTCACTCTATGTTTTTTATGGCGTGCTTGCCGGTGCCGGATGCGGTATTGGCTATAACGCCATCATCTCGCTGGTGAGCCCGTGGTTTCCCGACGCGGTGGGCTTATGCTCTGGCGTGTTGATGATGGGATTTGGTTTGGGCAGCCTGGTCTTGGGCACCTTGGCAAACCAGATGATCAGCAGCCTTACCTGGGCACCGGTCTTCATGATAATCGCCGTTACTGGTGCCGTTGTCCTGGTGGCCTGTGCGCTTTTAGTCAAGCCCGCACCCAAGAATATCTCAGACCTTGCGCCTCAAGCGGCGGCAGCAGCCTCTAAGCTCGATGAGGATCAGAACATGCTCAAAACCCCGGTATTCTATTTTTACAGTATCTGGGCAACCGCCGTTATAGCCTGCGGCATGACCCTTATCGGCTCTGCAAGTCAAGGCGCGGTGGCCGTTGGCGTCGACGAAGGCTTCGCTGTCTTACTTGTGGGACTGGTCTCAACCATGAATGGTGTAGCGCGTGTGGTCAATGGCTTCATCTTTGACAGGCTGGGGCTCGTTTTTGTTATGCTTCTGGGTGCTGTCGTCGCGATTGCTTGTTCGGCGGGCCTGAGTTTTTCTTTCATCACCCAGTCACCTACGGCGTATATCGTAGCGGGCATATCCATAGCCTTTGCCTATGGTGGTGTACCGGTTATGGCCTCGGCCTTCGCACGTCAGCGCTTTGGTGCCAAGAACTTTGCCAAGAACCTTGGTATCACCAACCTCAATATCGCGACGGGTGCCTTTTTGAGCTCGGCTGTCGTGGCCATTGCGCGCAGCGTATCGGGTGATGCGGCGATCTATGGTGTATTGGCGGTTTTGGGCATTGTTTCTGTGGTAGGTGCCGTTGCCTTCTCGGGAGCCTATAAGCGCGACCTCAAGAAGATCCAAGAGGGTTAGACATTCGGATTAAGAACAAGGAGAGCCTATGGAGGAGTTTAGGTACAAGCACGCAAAATCAGCGTGGATGTCTGCAATAGAGAGCTTTGAGATCGCCCGTGGCCTGGCCGAGACGGGGGTCGAGGAAGGGAATATCGACGCGTTCATGATGGCGGGCAGCTACCGGGTGTACGTCGAGGACGTGGGCGCACCGCCTGCTGGCACCAGCAACTTCCTCACGTTGGTACCCCTGACCTTCTCGGTCATAAACGGTATCGAGCTTGCGATCAAGGCGTACCAGTATGCCGGCCATCCCGATGTGGCCCCGCGCACCATGCCCAAGCTCCCCGAACTCATCAAGCAGTTCAAGGCAGACTTCCCTCAGGAAGGGCTGTTTGGCGCCTTTATCGACAAGTATACCAACGAGGCGGCCATGCCGGCCCTCCTTGCGCGCTTCCTTCAAGAGAACAAGCTTACTGCCCTCGAGTTCACAGGTGCGCGCCGTTACCTTAACAATACCAACTTCTTCACGGTTATCGAGAAGTACGGGCCGGTCTTCTTCACACCTGGTGAAGGCAAAGCCTATTTCACAGAACTCATCGCCGACCTCAAGCCCGTGCTCGCCCGTCTTGCAGTGCTTGAAGCTGATATCGACAGTGAGGGCGTACCGGGCAGCCTGATACAGGCACTCAGGGCCTGATGTGATAGAATGGGGATATGCGTTGCCCTGCTCTGGGATGGGCAATGGGTGTTTGCGTGTTCCTTCTATCAACAAGACTTGGCTCGAGCTTGAGTATCGGTTCGTTATAGATAGAATGGAGAAGTGTGCTTTCGACGTTATCGGAAGAGGCACCAGAACAGGCAGTCGATAAACTAACGGGGCCGGTTCCCTGGATGAAGCTGCCCGACTATGCGCGCACGTTCTCACCCAGCATGATAATCGGGCTCGGGCTTCAGTGGGTCTGGATGTACGCGGTCCTCTATGCGGCGTTTCCTGCCTACTTCCTCAACATCAGCGTGGTGCGCACCGTCTATTATCCGATGGGCAACATCGCCCTGCTCTTCTTTGCAGCCACGACCATCGTGATGGGCATGCTCATCGGCAAGATCACGTTTCACATCCGGCGCCGCACCGTTCAGATAACCGTAGCTGCGGTCATGGCCCTTGGCACATTGTGCCTCCTGCTTTCCGAGATGTTCTTCTCGGTTCCGCTTGTCGCATTCGCCGACGTCATCAACGGCGTCTCCTCAGCCTTCCTCCTGCTCATCTGGAGCGAGGCGTACCGAAGGCGCACGACGCCCTCGATCGTCATGAACACGATCCTGAGCCTGGTGTTCGCCTTTGTGCTTTTTGGCCTTACGGCCAGCTTTTTGTCGCCGCTGATAAGCGGGCTGCTCTACTGTGTCATGCCCCTGTTTGAGGTTATCATCCTGCTTGCGACGCTGCACGGCATAAAGGCGCTGCTGGTGCCGCAGCCCTTTGTCGAGAACACCGACACCGGTAAGCGGGTGCCCAAGCTGGGATTGCTGGAGATACCCACGTTCAGGCGGCTGCGCGTGCGCAAGGGGATGTTCATCGTGCGCTTTGGCGTGCCGTCGCTGCTGTTTGGCCTTGCGTTTGGGCCGTTGTGCGCGCAGGCGTTCTCGGGTATCTCGCAATTACGCGCAGCGGGAGACATACCCCTCGTCCCCATGGCAATCGCAAGCCTTATCGCGCTCGCCCTTATCATCCTCCTCTATACGATGAACCGCAGTGAGGAATACGACACGTTTTATCGTTTTGTCCTGCCGGTCTTGGCGCTCATGATCTTCTTCACGAGCTTCCTTGCCGACGGCTTCACCTACAACCTCTTTGTCTTTGCGAGTTATATCTGCTTCGAGTTCATGATGTGGGTGGAGTTCTGTGAGCTCTCGCACCGTTACCGCATCTCGCCCATCTTGGTCACGGGGTTTGGGCGCGCAGCGGTGACGATTGGCATGATTGTGAGCAACCTCATCGTCGAGCAGATGCGGCTGTCGAGCACCATGGCGTTTGATGGCAATGTGGTGAATATGTTCCTCATCGTCACGCTGCTGTTGGGGTACTTCCTCCTGCCGCGCGAGAGTGACATCAGGGAGATGGCGGTCATCGACCCGCAGCAGGCCGACGGGGTTATTGGCTCCACCGGCTATGAGGGGGAGCTTGCGTCCATCGCGACGAGGCGCGGGCGCTTTGTCGAGCGCTGCGAGCTGATTGCGAACACCTACCTGTTGTCAAACCGTGAGACCGACGTGTTCTATCTGCTCGCCAAGGGGCGCAACGCCGCTTACATCGCCACCAACCTCTATATCTCCGAGGGGACAGTGCATACGCACACCTGGCGCATCTACAAGAAGCTCAACATCCACACCCAGCAGGAACTCATAAACCTCGTGGACAATGTTGTGGTCGAGGTACCAGGAGCCGCTGCCAGCGAGGTGCTGCCCAACCATCGGCCAGTTTGATGTGCCGTATGACGAGGGCTTATGCGAGAATACACCCAATTGATGACAGACCGGCAAAAGATTGTAGTTCAAGGCCCAAAGGACGGCCAAAGCGGGTACAATGGTTGTGATAACACAGGTCGGTCGTCTTTTTGAGAAGGGAGACCATGGTGAGTGATGAGTTGGATGTGCTTATCAGGGAAGTTGATAAGAAGAAGGTTGAACTTGGATTGAAGCCCCCGCTCGCTCCCGACGTGCAAGACGCATACGAGGAGCGTTTTTTGTACGAAAGTATCTATAATTCCACGGCTATCGAGGGCAATAGGCTCACCGAGGACGAGATACGGCGCGTCCTTACTCAAAACGAGGTCATCCCCGAGCGCTCGCTCAATGACCACTTAAGCGTCGTAGGCTATCGCGACGCGACACTGCTGGCACAGCGCTACGCACGCGAGCACGTGCGCGTTACCGAGCACGAGATCAAGAAGCTCCACTACCAGTTGCTCATCGACCAGCAGCTCAGCAGCGGCGAGTACCGCAACTACAACCTCATGATCCGCGGCCACCGCCCTACGTCCTACGAGAAGGTACCCTACAAGATGCTCCAACTCGTTGAGACCTACGGCCGTGATGACCGGCACCCCATCGAGTGGATCGCGTTCTTCCATCTGCGCCTTGAGAAGATACACCCCTTTGGCGACGGCAATGGCCGCGTGGGGCGCCTTCTCCTCAACCTCATGCTTGAGGAGAACGACCTGCCCGCCGTCATCGTCCCCGTCGAGCAGAAGCAGCGCTACTACGAGGCCCTTGAGGCCTACGACGGGCTCAACGGCAACCCCCAGATCGAGCCTATGCAACTGCTCCTCGCCGAACTGGCGATCAGGCAACTGGACGAGCTGTTGGCATTGTAGGCAGGAACCATGCGCATCTACGTTGCCCCCGACCCCGTCTTGCGCGCCACCTGCGAGCCGGTGGACCCCGCGGAGCTCAAGAAACTCAAGACAACCGCCCGGCAGATGGCCAAGCTCATGTACAAGAGCGACGGCTGCGGTATCGCCGCGCCCCAGGTGGGCATAGCCAAGCGCCTCATCGTGGTGGACACCAACCTCGAGGAGGACGCGAAGGATCCGGTGTTCTTTGTCAACCCCCAGGTCAAACGTCTCTGGGGCGAGAAGGTCGTTGGGGACGAGGGCTGTCTCTCGATACCTGGCATCAGCATCCCCATCGAGCGCTATCGCAACATCGAGGTCGAGGCGCTTGACCTCGACGGCAAGCCCTTCACCGTGGAGGCCGAGGACTTCTACGCACGCGCCATCCAGCACGAGCTCGACCACCTCGACGGCACCACGATGTTCGAGCACCTCGACCCTATCGCGCGTATCGAGGCCTTTCAGGAGTACGAGGAGGCCCTTAAGGCCGGTGCCAAGCCAGGCGACACCGGGCATACGGACCAGAACCAATGAACATCGTCTTCATGGGAACCCCCGCATTCGCCCTGCCCTCGCTCAGGGCGCTTGCCCAGCACCATGACGTGCTCGCGGCCTACACCCGAGCCGATGCCGCCTCGGGGCGCGGCAAGGCACCGGTCCCTACCCCCGTTAGCCTTCTCGCCCAAGAACGGGGCATCCCCGTCTGTACCCCACGGAGCTTCTACGCCTTTGCGCCAGACGGCGCGCCGCTGCTTTGCCAGCGCGGTGGGCGTGTTGCCGACGCACAGGCCGTGGCCAGCCTTGCGGCCCTTGCCCCCGACTTCATCGTCGTGGTCGCCTACGGCCTCATATTACCCCAGGCGGTCATCGACATCCCCCGCTACGGCTGCATCAACGTCCACGGCTCCATCCTGCCCCGCTGGCGTGGCGCCGCCCCCATACAGCGCGCCCTCCTCGCCAACGACGAGGAGCTGGGCGTGAGCATCATGCGCATCGATAGCGGCATCGATACGGGCGACTACTGCGCGGTCGCGACAACCCCGGCCGCGCACAAGGCCTACCCTGAGCTCGTCGATGAGCTTGGTACCTTGGGCGCCCAGGCGCTCATCGAGGCCCTGCCCGCCATCGCCGCTGGCACGGCGGCCTGGACGCCGCAGGACGACGCACAGGCAACCAGTGCCCCCAAGCTTGCTAAAGACGAGCTCTGGCCTGCCCCCGCCCTCACAGCCGCAGCCAATGTGCTGCGCGTACGCGCCTCGTCCCCCCAGGCTCCCGCCCGCTGCATCATAGCTGGCAAGCCCGTGGCCATTCTCGGAGCAACGGCAGATTCTCACGCTCCGTCGCAGCACGAGCGCGAGGGCCTCCCCGGCGGCAGGCCCCTTGAACCCGGTCAGGCGGCCTTTCTCAACAAGCGCCTTTATCTTGCTGCCGCAGATGGGGTCTTTGAGGTCCTTGAGCTCAAGCCCAACGGCAAGAACGCCATGAGCGCCCCTGCTTTCGCGGCCGGCTGTAAGGCGTTGCAAGCCCCCAACCAGCCCGCCACCTGGAGCCGCCTGTGAGCACACTCACCCCCGCCCGTTCCCTGGCGCTCAAAGTCACCCGGCAGGTGCGCGAGCGCACGGCCTACGCCCACAACCTCATCGAGGCCCAGGTGCGCAACGCCCCCACCCCACCCGAGGAGCGCGCCTTCGCCATCCTGCTCATCCTTGGCGTCGTGCAGTCCCGCGGCACCCTCGATACCATCATCGACCGGGCCCTCGCCAACCCGCACGACATCAAGGCAGACGTGCGCGATGCCCTGCGCGTGAGCGCCTACGAGCTCGTCTTCCTTGGCAAAGGCACCCACGCCGCCGTTGACCAGGGCGTCGAGCTGGTGCGCAGCATTGCCCCGCGTGCCGCCGGCCTTGCCAACAAGGTCCTGCGTAGTATAGCTGCGGATAAGAACGGGTTTCCCTGGGGCGACCCCGCCGCAGATGCCGCGGCCTTGGCCCGCCTGCACGCCTTCCCACTCTGGCTCGCCACCCGCCTCATAGCCAGCCTCGGCCACGAGGCAGCCGCCACCTTCATGGCAGCCTCCAACGAGCAGGCCCCCCTCTACCTGGCCAGGACAAAAGGCGGGACAAAAGGGGACGGCTCATCCGTCCTCCCATCCGTCCTGCGCATCCCCAACAGCGAGCTTCCCGCCTACCTTCCCGGCATCGAGGCGGGGGAGTACCTCGTTGTCGATGCCTCGGCGCAGGAGGTCGCGCGCATTGCGACGCCCCCTGCACAGGGTGCCTTTCTTGAGGTGGGGAGCGGGCGTGGCACCAAGACCGTGCTCCTGCAAGGCAACGCCCTTCGCTCACACGGCCATCAGGTACCGCTCATCGCGCTTGACCAGCATGCGTTCAAGGCCCAAATACTGCTAAAACGAATAGCACAATACGGCCTTGAAAACGTGAAGCCGGTCACCGGCGACGTCCTTGCCCTCGATGCCCTCATTGCACAAGGCGTCGTCCCCGCATCGCTGGCCGGTGCGCTCATAGACGCGCCCTGCTCGGGAACCGGCACCCTGCGCCGCCATCCCGAGATACGCTGGAACCTCGCCGCCAAAGACGTGACCGCCATGGCACACAACGGGCTCGCGATGCTCAACGCGGTCGCGCCCCACCTGGCCCCTGGCGGCTTTATGGTCTACGCGACCTGCAGCGTGCTCGCCGAGGAGAACGAGCACGTCATCGAGGCCTTCCTCAAAAGCGCGGCAGGAGCGGCCTTTTGGTTGCAGCCCCTCAACGCCGGCAGCGAGGGGACGGCAGCGAGTCCATCCTCCCGGCCGCAGCCTCCCAGCGCCTGCAGCAAGGCGGCGGCAGCGAGTGCGGCACGCACGGGTTCATCCGCAGCAAAAGGGCCCTACTTCAAGGCCGTCCTCGAACCGGGCGGGCCGGATGCGCACTTTGCTGCTAAACTGGTTCGCCGCGCGTAGGGCGTGCTATTATGGGCATCACAACAAAACGCCCTGAAACAGGCCGTTGACAAAGGACGAAGTAAGGAGAGGCCATGAACATCTCACGCATCATGCAGATACTCAACGTCGCCGAGGTCGCGGCCATCGCGGCCGCCGAGTGGAACGGCAAGGGGGATAAGGTCGCGGCCGACCAGGCAGCCACCACCGCCATGCGCGACGCCTTTAACGAGATCGACTTCTCGGGCCGCATCGTTATTGGCGAGGGCGAGCGCGACGAGGCGCCCATGCTTTTTATCGGCGAGGAGCTGGGGCGCGGCGGCGAGGAGATCGACATCGCCGTCGACCCGCTTGAGGGCACCAACCTCTGCGCCTACAACCGCCCCAATGCACTCACGACCATCGCGGTGGCGCCCAAGGGAGCGCTGCTGTTTGCGCCCGACACCTATATGGACAAGCTCGCCGCCGGCCCCGCCTGTGTGGGTGCGGTCCACATCGACCACACGCCCGCGCAAAACGTGGCTGCCGTGGCCCAGGCGCTAGGCAAGCCCGTGAGCGATGTCAACGTGTGTATCCTGCTGCGCGACCGCCACGAGGAGCTTATCACGGCCGTGCGCGCCACCGGTGCCCGCGTGCGCCTTATCGACGACGGCGACGTCTTTGGTGCCATCGCGACCGCCGTGCCAGGCACCGGTATCGACCTCTACCTCGGCAGTGGTGGTGCCCCCGAAGGCGTGCTTGCCTGTGCTGGCCTCAAGGCCATCGGCGGCGCGTTCATGGGCCGCTTCCAGTTTCGCTCGCCCGAGGAGCGCGCCCGTGCCCAGAAGACCGCTGCGCTCGACCTCGACGACGTGCTCACGATGGACAAGCTCGTGCGCACTACCGACGCGGCCTTCATAGCCAGCGGCGTGACCGACGGCGAGATGGTGGCTGGCGTAAGCCACGCGGGCGGCAGCATCACCACAACCTCCATCATCATGAATGCCGCGGACAAGACCGTGCGCTTCGTAAAGACCATCCGCCGCGGCGATGGCGGCACCGTGCGGTTCTAAATACCGTTCACCGGCGATTCAAAACTGTTTGCTGGAACCGTTTACCGTTCACCTTAAAGAGCCTGCTCGCTGCGCGCGGGGAGGCTCTTTTCTCTATTACCATAATGGCATGTGCGGTGCGTTCGCGCGATCCCTGATATGAAAACATATGAAAGCGAGGTACGGTTATGCGTGGTTATGGAATGGTCTCGGTTGGCAGTCCCGGATGGCTTGAGAAGGAGGTGCCGGTGTGCGGCCCGCTTGACGCGTTGGTGCGCCCCACGATTGTCGCACCCTGTAGTTCTGACACCCATGTGATGCATGGCGGCTCCGGCCCCAAGACCAATCTCATCCTGGGGCATGAGGCAGTAGGCGAGGTGATTGAGGTTGGTGGGCTCGTCACGAAGTTCAAGCCGGGTGACTTTGTTGTTGTTCCCTGCGTGACCCCCGACTGGACAGCGCTTGGTGTGCAGAACAACCGGTCCTTCTCCCACGATACCAAAATCCTGGGCAGCTTTAAGTTCCTCGGTGCCAAGGACGGCGTGTTTGGCGAGTGCTTCCACGTTAATATGGCCGACGCCAACCTCGCGTCCCTCACCGAGGGCGTGTCCCCCGAGGCCGCGCTCATGACGGTCGATATGATGTCAACAGGCTTCTATGGTGTCGAGCTTGCTGAGGTGGAGTATGGCGACACCGTCGTCGTCATCGGCATTGGGCCCGTGGGCCTCATGGCGGTGGCGGGTGCCGCCTTGGGCGGAGCCGGCAGGATTATTGGCATTGGCACGCGCCCCAACTGCGTGAAGATCGCGCGCGAGTACGGCGCGACCGACATCGTGAGCTATAAGGACGGCGACATCGTTGCGCAAGTGCTCGAACTCACCGGCGGCGGTGCCGACAAGGTTGTTGTCGCGGGCGGCAACAAGGACACCTTTGGCCAGGCGGTCGCCATGACCAGGGAGCTTGGCACCATCGCCAACGTCAACTTCTTCGACGTTACCGACGTGCTCAGCATGCCCGCGTTGAGCTGGGGCCTTGGCATGGCAGGCAAACGCATCACGGGCGGCTTCTGCCCCGGCGGCGCCAAGCGCGTTATCAAGATGATGGAACTCATCAAGCACGGCCGCATCGACCCCACGAAGATCATCTCGCATACCTTCCACGGCTTCGACACCATCGAGGAGGCCTTTGACCTCATGGACAAGAAGGCCCCCGATCTTATCAAGCCCATCGTCTACCTCGACTGAGGACTCCGGTAAGCGGCGTAAACGGCTTCAAAGGGGTTCCTGCGCTCGGTCGCGTATTTAGATACGCTCCTGTCGCGCAGGGACCCCTTTTCAGCCGTTTACACTCGCTTACCGGAGCTCTCAGGGCGTTATTGGGGTTGGAAGAACGGGCGCTTGGAGGTCTGTCGTGTGGGAATCCTGGCCGTTTACACTCGCTTAACGAAGCTCTCAGGGTGCTAGCTGCCCCAGTCTGGTACCATGCGTTGCGTGCGCCACGTGTGCGGCGCACGTTATATCCCATCGGGAGCTGTTTTACGGCTGAGAGGCGACTTGTTCGCGACCGAGAAGAGTGTCCCGATAATGCGGGGCCCCAAAGCGGAAACGCTTTATCTCATCAGGCTGTGCAAGGCTCCCTCTCGTCAGAGAGGAAATTGCTATGCGAAACAACAATATTTTGGTATTAGTGGAGGTCGCGCTCGCCGTAGCGCTCGCGGCAGTGCTCAACCTGTTGGCGGCACGCTTGCCCATCAACATTGCGGGTGGCTCCATCTCGCTCTCGATGCTGCCTATTGCGGTGGTGGCGCTGCGGCGCGG
>JAITNB010000071.1 GCA_031290695.1 Coriobacteriales bacterium
AAATTGTAGAAAAATGTCAGAAAAAGATTGCTAAATGTCATAAATAGTCATAAGATAGCACCCACAAGTAATTCAGGAAGCACTACCTACACCAGGGACGAGGGCATGAACGGGTTCTACGGCGAAAATCTCCATACGATGGATGCCAAAGGGCGCGTCTTGCTTCCGGCCAAATTTCGCAAGGTGCTTCCTGAAAGCCTTGTAGTGGTTCCCTCGCTCGACCGGGACTTCCCCTCACTCAGGGTCTACACCGAGGACGGGTTCTCCCAGTGGAAGCGCGACCTCGTCGCCAAGGATGGTGGGTATCAGGCGTACAACCAGGGACAGGAAGACCTGCTCTACGCGATCAACTCGTCCGCCGCACCGGTGGACATCGACGTAGCAGGCAGGATAAGCATCCCCCTGGGCCATCGCAACGATGCCAAGCTCGACAAGGAGGTCGTCGTCGTGGGAAACGATGACTACATCGCAGTGTGGAACTCAACGATTTGGGATGCCTTCAAGCTCAAGCGCCTCAAGTCGGTGAACCCCTACACCTCGTAGTCCACGTAGCAGCACAACAGGATTGGCAGCATATTGACAGACGAATATCGGCATACACCCGTCATGCTCCCACAGTGCCGTGAGGCTCTGGCGCTCCAGGCAGGAGAGACTTTCTGCGACTGCACGCTGGGTGGGGCAGGCCACGCGCTCGCAATCGCGCCCGGCCTTCTCCCCAAGGGGCTCCTCATCGGTATCGACCGGGACAACATGGCACTGGCGACGGCCTCGGCACGTATCGCGCAGCAGGTTCCAACGCTCGCGTTCATGCCGCTCAAGGGCGATTTCGCGCACCTGGACGACCTGCTGCTCACGGCGGCAGTGCCCGGTGTCGACGGCTTCCTCTTTGACTTGGGCGTGAGCTCGCCACAACTTGACATCCCTCAGAGGGGCTTTAGTTACGCACACGACGCCCCCTTGGACATGCGGATGGATCCGGGGACACAAACCCTAACCGCAGCAGAGGTCATCAACACCGCAACCAAAGCAGACCTCACCCGGATTATCCGTACGTACGGAGAAGAGCGTTGGGCGCCACGCATCGCGAGCTTCATCGTGAAGGAGCGCGAGCGGGCGCCCATCGTGTCAACCGGGCAACTTGCGGCTCTCATCAAGGCGGCTATCCCCCAGGGGGCGCGCCGCACGGGGGGCAACCCCGCAAAACGCACGTTTTTGGCGCTGCGCATCGTAATCAACGGTGAGCTCACGGCGCTGCAAAGCGGCCTCGAAGCAGCACTGCGCTGGCTCAACCCCGGCGGCCGCATCGTGGTCATAAGCTACCACTCGCTTGAGGACCGCATCGTCAAGGAAGTGTTCGCGCGCATGGCGCAGGGGTGTACCTGTCCACCGGAGGTGCCGGTGTGCACCTGCGGGCAGGAGCCGATACTCGCGACGGTAAGCAGGAAGCCGGCGGTCCCCACCGCCGAGGAGCAGGAAGCAAACCCGCGCAGCAGGAGTGCCAAGCTCCGCGCCGCGGTAAAGCGATAGGAACAAAAGCAAGACGATGGGCAGCGGATAAGCACGGGCTTCTCCACAAGCGCATCAAACGGACTCTAGACGAAGCAGGATGCGAACATGGCACAGGCAGCACGGGCATACACACAACCACAAAGACGGGTACGCGAACCAGAGCGCCCGCCTCTGCGCGTACTGCCCGGCAACGGCACGAAGGCACGCCCGCAGCAGCAGACGATGCCCTACGCGCGGGCGCTGCTGGGTATCTTCCTCGTGTCGGTGCTGTTTGTCTGTGTCGTGTGTGGCGTGCGTATCGCAGTCGCCACGGCGACCGTGCAGACCCTCATGAGCTCAGATGCTATCACGCAATCCCTTGGTGAGGCGCGAGCCGCCGGCCTCGAACTTGAGGTCCGTTACTCGGTGGCGGCCAACCCCAACCATATCCAGGAGGCCGCCGCGCAGCAGCTAGGCATGGCACCCGCCGAGCAGGTGAGTTATCTCTTCGCTGAGGTGAGCGCCCCCAGCGCGGCCAGCGGGGCGTCTGGCGATGGGGCTGTTGCGGGGCAGGATGCGTCGAGCCCCGTTCGCACCCTCACGCAACAGGTGCTCCTTGCTGCACAGGGCGTCAGGTCCCTCCACACCGCACCAGCTCAATAGAGGGCCGTCATGGGCAGGAACGAACCCTCGACACGCCCCCGTCGACCAGCAGCGGCCCCAGCACTGGCAGCAGCATCGGCCCGCGCCCCCATGGGCTCCAACCGGGACCGCTGGCTGCTGGCGGGCTTTTTGCTGCTGGCCACGCTGGTGTTCGTGCGGCTCTTCATGCTCCAGGTCATCGAGGCCCCCAGCCTCACCCAGCAGGCACACAGCCAGCGCACCAATGCCATCCCCCTTGTCGCGCAGCGCGGCACTATCTACGACCGCAACGGCAACCCGCTTGCCACGAGCGTCGAGGCGACGACCATCTATGCCAACCCCAGCGAGATAACGCAGCCCCTCCAAACGGCCGCCATCCTCGCAGAGGTGCTCGGCGGCTCGGCCGAGGACTACCTCGCCCTCATCTCCGAGGACCCCGCCTCGACCTTTGTATACCTCCTGCGCAAAGGCGAGCCGGCCCTTGCCCAGGCGCTGCAGGAGCGCGACACCCAGCTCAAGGAGGCGCTCGCCGCGCAACCCGCCATCGACGACGACAGTGACAGCAGCGAGCCGGCCCAAACCGCGCTCTATGGCATCCACTACCTTGAGGACACCAAGCGCGTCTACCCCTACGGGCAAATCGGCGCGCAGGTCATCGGCAGCCTCGACCTCGAGAACGCGGGCGTCTCGGGCCTCGAACTCATGTACGACAGCGTGCTGCGCGGCGTCGACGGCTCCCTCACCGTCGAGCTGGGCAAAGACGGCACGCCCATCCCCGGCGGTGTGCAGGAGCGCAAGGACGCCATCGACGGCCAGGACATCATCATATCGCTCGACATCGACATGCAGCAATACGTCGAAGTGCGCCTTAAAGCATATGGAGAAGAGCGCGGCGCCCCCGGCGGCAACTCACTCCTTTACGATGCCTCGACGGGCGAGATCCTCGCCGCCGCGTCACTGCCGCTGTTTGACCCTCTCAACGTCACGCAGGAGGCGCTCGATGCCGGTGCCACCAACCTCAAGTGCATCGGCGACGCCTACGAGCCAGGGTCCATCTTCAAGGCGGCTACGGCGGCAACCGCGCTTGAGACCGGTACTATGGGTACCGAGGACACGATCTTTGTCCCTGCGTCCATCGAAGTGATTGGGTACATCATCCGCGACGCACACCAGTGGCCCGAGGAGAATATGAGCCTGCGCACGATCGTCGCGCGCTCGTCAAACATCGGAACGAGCCTCGTCGAGGAGAAGATAGGCGATGCCGCGTTTGCCGAGCATCTCATACGCTTTGGCTTTGGCCAGCCCACGCATGTCGACTTCCCCGGCGAGTCAACGGGTGAGCTGGCACCCTACGAGCTGTGGTCGCCCATCCAGGCGCGCAACATGTCGTTTGGCCAGGGCCTGCAGGTGAGCTCGCTACAGATGGTGGCCTTCTACGGAGCCATTGCCAATGACGGCGTCAAGCATCAGCCGCACTTCCTCATATCCCAGCCGCACAGCACCAAACAGCCAACCTATGCCGACACACGCATCATGAAGGCTTCCACCGCCGAGCAGCTTACCAGTATGCTTACAACGGTTGTTGCCGAAGGCACGGGTACCGCAGCGGCGATAGAGGGGTATACTGTTGCCGGTAAAACGGGAACCGCTGAGAAGGCATCCCGCGAAGGCGGCTACCTGATAGGGGAGTACATTATCTCGTTCGTTGGATATCTTGCTAATGCAGATAGCAATATAGTGTGTATGACATCACTCGACAACCCAGACAACGAGGCCGGCACCGGCCCGTTGTTCAAGGACATCATGCAGTTCGCAGCAACCCGCTACCTCATCGCGCCCGACCAGCAACCCGCCCCAGAAGGCACCGAGGAGTGAGGCCGATGGAGCACCCAACGCTGCAGCAGCTGTTCACGGCCTTCGCGCCCACCAGCCTCGCCTACCGCTCAGACGCGGTGACCCCCGGTGCCGTATTCTTCTGCATCAAGGGCGCCAAAAGCGACGGACACGACTTCGCCCCCGATGCCGCCGCTCGCGGGGCCATCGCCCTCGTGGTCGAGCACCCCGTGCCGGTAGACCTCCCGCAAACCGTCGTCTCCAACGCCCGCACCGCCCTCGCGCTGGCCTCCGTCCGCTTCTTTGGCGACCCCTCGGCCCACCTCGCCGTGACCGCCGTGACCGGTACCAACGGCAAGACCACCACCACCTACCTCGTCGACTGGATCATCCGCCACGCCCTGCAAGCCCAAGGGCAGCCTGCTGGTACAACCGGGCTTATCGGCACCGTAGAGACGCGCATCAAAGCCTCCCGCCTCCCCTCCAAGTACACCACACCCGAGAGTTACGACCTGCAAGAACTGCTGCGCCATATGGCAGACGAGGGTGTCACTCATGTGACGATGGAGGCCTCAAGCCATGCCCTCGCACTTGACCGGGTGGCCGGCATGCATGTCTGCGTCGCGGCCTTCTCAAACCTCACGCAGGACCACCTCGACTTCCACGGCACCATGGAGGCCTACTTCGAGGCGAAGGCCAAGCTCTTTGACAGCCCGCTTGTCGCTGCGCGCGTGGTCAACATCGACGACGCGTACGGGCGCACGCTTGCACAACGCTGTGAGAGCAACGGGCACGCGGCCTATACGGTAGGCTTCTCGCCCGGTGCCCAGTTGCAAGCCACCGCCGTCACGTACACCAGCGAGGGCTCGCAGCTCACGGTGCGCACGGAGCAAGGTGCCTTCACCTTCGCCTACCCTCTCATCGGCGCCTTTAACGCCCACAACGTACTGCTCGCCGCCGGCTGCGCCCACCTGCTCGGCATCGACTACCCCACCATAACAGCCGCCCTCGCCCAAGCCCCCCAAGTCCCCGGCCGCCTCGAGCGCGTAAAGCTGGAAGGGCAGCAGGGGGGGCAGGTGGCGCAGGGGGCAGGTGCGGTTCTGGCTCGCCTTCGCGACCCAAAGGCTGCGAGGACTCACTCTGCGCAACAATCTCCGCTTCGCTCCGTGCAGATTGCGCACCCGAGTGATCCCTCGCAGCCTTCTCGCTCAGAATCGCCAGCAACGAGCCCGCCCCCTGCCCCTCTGC
>JAITNB010000095.1 GCA_031290695.1 Coriobacteriales bacterium
AACGTCCTTGGCCTGGGTGCTCAAGGCGTTGGGCGCCGTGAGCACCACCGGCGCGTCGGTGATACCGGCGAGGCCGGTGGCGGCAAGGGCGTCGGGGAAGTTCTCGCCGGTTGCCACGATGATGGTATTGGTGGTGCCCCTGGTAAAGGCGGTTGAACCGATAACGATGTCCTTCATCGTGTCATAGCGGTCATTGCCAAACAAGCGCTTCCAGGCTTCATCAGTTGGGTCTTTGAGTTGCCAGGCCAGGATGGGATAACCATTGTTGATGGCGTACTTATCGCCAACAAAGACCGCAGGATTAGCACCGGCGTTGATGCTCGCGAGGAAGCTTTCTTGCTTGAGTGCAGTAGCCGAGCTCGCGGGCAACCCTGCTTCGAGAACCGCGCCGGTACCCGCCTGGGTCACCGCAGCTTGGGCGGAACCCTCAAGCCAATAGCTGTTGGTAACGGCTGGCAAAGGAGAGATGCTCGCAACAACATTGAGCAGGGCGCTTGCCAGCGTTGTGGCGGCGGGTTGAGAGGATACCGTTCCCACGTTATAGCAATTCTCGACTACCGTCGTGCTTACGCGTGACACACCTATGATGCCGCCCGCAGGGCCGGTATAGATATTTGTGACGGTCCCAACATTGTATGAGTCTTTAACCGTGATGCCAACCGCATTGACAATGGTGCCGATAATGCCGCCAACACCGCGTGTTGATGAGCCATTGCCCACCGTTGTCGCAGCATTAAAGCAGTTCTCGATAAGCGGCTGCGCACCGGTACCGGCACCCGTGAGGCCCGCGATACCTCCGCTATGGCGGTACGACTCGATATAACCAGAGACGCCAAGGTTCTTGATGACGATTCCAGGCTGGATGACGCCAAACAACCCTGCGTATGAACTGGCACCGTCCTCAAAATAGATGTTCTGCACCACATGGCCCTGGCCATCAAAGGTGCCCGCGAATCCGGTTGTGGCACTGGTCGCCAAGCCATCCTGTGGTGAGGCAAGCGTGGGGTGGATGCCTTCGTTGCCAATGGGCACCCAAGCACGCGCTGTCGTGTCGCCCTGGGCAACGGCATGGTCGTTGAGGGCGATGTCTGCGGTGAGCTTCACGGTCTTGCCCGCAAAGCCATCGATGGCAATGCCGGGGGCCGCACCATTGACAATGGCAGCAAGGCCGGCAAGCTGTCGTGCTGTTGCAATCTCAAACGTGGTGTCAGAGGTGTTGTACCACGCGGTGTCAATGTCGAGGTTCCACGGAATCACCGGCGCAGTGGCGGTGTCAAACACAAAAGCGCTGGCCGTTGCATCCCACGTGTAGTTAAAGGTGAGCTCGTCGTTGACCGTGACGGCATGGTTGCCCTCGGGAACAAAGAAGTAGAGGTTGGTGTCGCTGGTATCAGTGACAAAATAATTGGGGAGGTAGCCAATGCTGTCACCCTTGGCATATCTCTCGGTATACAGGCCACCGGAGTAGAACGGGACACCATCGATCTTGATATCTGCCGTTCCCAGGTTTGCCACAATCGAGGCATCAAACTTGAGCAGCTTGAGCGCACTCGTACCATTGGTAACCGGTGATTTGATGGGCGTGGTGGTGGGGAAGTCTTCATGACCGGGTATTCCCCAGGTGTTGGTCGCGTCAGAAGCGTTGGTGTTTGCTCCCGCAACGGTCTTAAGGGAGCCGCCGGTGATGGTCAAGGTGCCCTGTGTACTGGCATTGGCCTCGGCCAGTGCGGTGCCAAAGGCTGGACCGTTCCAATCGACGAAGACATAGACTTGACCGCCGGAGATATTGACATCGACACCTTTGGCGGCGCTGCTGCCGCCAATGGCAGCACCCATAGCCGCAGCGGTCACATAGAGCGTGCCGCCGGTGACAGTGACATCGCCGCCTTTATCATCCTTGCTGTCATTGCCAATCACGGCAGCGCCCTGGCTGCCTCTGATAAAGTACGTGCCGCTCGCAAACGTTATCGCGCCACTTTTCTCGCTGTTGGTCCCTGTAGAATCGGAGCCAATACCCAAGCCGCCAATGTACTTATACAGATAGAAGGTACTACTGGCATCTCCGGTAAATGTCACCGAGGAGCCGTCTGGCACATGAATGGCCGACTTCTGCACCGACAGGCTGGGGTCGGCGGGGCTGGCTGGGGGCCGCGGTGGATTGCGGTCGATGATAACCGTGCCCTGGGTGTTGATGGTGACGTCACCTTGTATGTCGATGACGTTGAGATCGACCGACGCTGAGTTGGAATAGTTCTTGATATAGACGTCCTCAAGGGTAAGCGTCGTCCCGTCTTTTACAACCAGGTTGAGGTTAACGTTGGCCGCGCTGCTCTCCGCCGCCCCATTACCTACGAGCGTAACATCCAAGTTCTCCTCTATAGTAATGGTGCCCGTGGCGTTAGCGGCCAATTGATAGATGCCCGCTACCGTAATCGTCTCACCACCTGCCAACGGGGGATCTGCAAACGCAAGCGTTGGAAACGCTGGAACGAATGCGAGCGCCATAAGGAACGCAAGCATAAGGCTCAGCGCCCTTCTCCCCGTTCGCCTGTCTTGAGTTGTTGCCATGTGATCTCCTTTTCTCGTGTGTGCCTGAGGACGGAGAGCCTGTGTAAGACGCAGAGCGCCCTGTTCCCTCCCAAGCACCTTGCCCACTCTTAGAGCAAATGGACTTTGCTTCACCCATTATTGCGCATTAAGGTTAGATATAGCAAGCATTAGTGCTGATAAAGTCGAGATTACTTTGTGGCGCGTTTCTCTAAATCTTGAATCTTCGTGTTTTAAACTACGCAGGGACGGCCTGCTCCTTGTGCTGGAGCAGGCCGTCCCTGTTAAAGTCGATGGCAGTGCGAGTTGTTATTTGATGGTGACGGCAGCGCCGGCATCCTTGAGCTTGCCGGCAGCTTCGTCGGCCTTGGCCTTGTCGAGGCCCTCAAGCAGCGTGTTGGGGGCACCCTCGACGGCATCCTTGGCCTCCTTGAGGCCCAGGCCGGTGAGCTCGCGCACGGCCTTGATAACGGCGATCTTATTGTCGCCAAAGCCTTCGAGCACAACGTCGAAGCTGGTCTTCTCCTCGACTTCCTCGGCAGCGGCGGCAACTGCGGGGCCGGCGAAGGCAACGGGTGCAGCAGCGGATACGCCAAAAACCTCCTCGAGTTCTTTGACAAGCTCAGAGAGCTCAAGTGCGGGCATGGCCTTTAAGGCCTCTACGATCTCATCCTTGGTGATAGCCATTGTGTGGCTCCTTTCAAATGGTTGTGCGCACTACGTGCGCCTTGGGTATAACACTTACGCCGCTTTGTCGGCGACGGCTTGCAGGGTACGGACGAACTTCTCGGCTGGGCCGTTGAGTACGCGGACGATACCCGTGAGCGGGTTCTGGGCGGTACCCAGGAGCTTGGCGATGAGTTCTTCGCGGGACGGCAGGTCGGCGATGGCCGTGACCTGGTTGGCCGTGACCAGCGACTTGTTGAGCAGGCCGCCTTTGATCTTGAGCGCCTCGTGGGTCTTGGCAAAGGTCTTGAGTACCTTGGCCGAGGCCACTGGGTCACCCGTCACAAAGACGAACGCCGAGGGCCCCTGGAGGACCTCCCCCAGCGCCGGCAGGTCAAGGCTGGCGATCGCTCGCTGGGTAAACGAGTTCTTGTAGACCTTGAGCGCCGCGCCTTGCGCGCGAATCAGGCCGCGAAGCTCCTCAGACTGCTTGACGGTGAGGCCGCGATAATCGACGACCCACACCGCGTCGGCGGCCTGCAGGTCGTCCTTGATCTGGCTCACTAAACCAACTTTTGCTGCATTGGGCATATATTGCACCTCCTTCCAAAAAAATCGACCCTCGCTACAGACAGCGAAGGTCGCATTTTGTGGAGAAGCACGGGCTCTCTTTTAATGGCGACCACCTCGGCGGGCAGAGTTCTCACTCAATTACGTCCCCTCGGGACACCGGCTGTCTACGGTAGCGATTCTTCTGTTTTCAAACACCGGGGTATTCTCCCAGTTAGTCGACAGCTTGTCAAACAACAATTGCGAGCAAGGACGGCCGGCAGATTGCCAGTTACTGGTCACAGTCATCCTTGCGGTTGTGCGGTTGCTGTTATGCGTCAACTTCCTCATCAAGGAGGTTGCGGGTCTTGCTGGTGTCGATGGCGATACCGGGGCCCATCGTGGAGGCGAAGGTGATCGACTTGAGGTAGCGCCCCTTGGCGGAGGCGGGCTTTACGCGGATGACCTCATCGAGCAACGTCGCGTAGTTCTCGACGAGCTTTGTGTCCTCAAACGAGAGCTTGCCCACCGGCACATGGCAGATGCCAAAACGGTCGGCGCGGTACTCCACACGCCCTGCTTTGAGCTCGTTTACGAGGCGGGCGACGTCATTGGTCACGGTGCCGAGCTTGGGGTTTGGCATGAGGCCGCGGGTGCCGAGGATCTTGCCCAGGCGACCAACCTTGGCCATCATGTCGGGGGTGGCGACGGTGGCATCGAAGTCGAGGAACCCGCCCTGTATCTGCGCGACGAGGTCGTCGGAGCCTACAACGTCTGCCCCTGCTGCCTCGGCCTCGCGGGCCTTCTCGCCCTCGGCAAAGACGGCAACGCGTACAGTCTTGCCGGTGCCGTGGGGCAGCGAGATGGAGCCGCGTACCTGCTGATCGGCCTGGCGGGTGTCGATGCCCAGGCGCAGATGGACCTCAAGGGTCTCATCAAACTTGGCGGTCGAGGCCTCACGGGCAAGACGCACCGCAGCGAGCGGGGCGTAGAGCCGTTCCTTCTCGATCTTCTCCTGTTGTGCCTTTTGGTTCTTTGTTAACTTTGACATGATACGCTCCTGTCTTCTTGGTCATCGGGTCATGCCGACCCTCCCAAACAAATAAATCGTGTGTCGCGCTTATGATGCGGCGGCGTACTCCTCGGTGGCGGCTTGCTCGGCAGCGGCAGCGGCCTCCTCTTCGAGGAGCGCCTCATAGCTGCCGGCAGCAGCCTTGCCGCCAGCCCTCTTGCCCTTGGTGTACACGCCGGTGTCGGCGATGCCCTCGATGCGCACGCCCATCGAGCGGGCGGTGCCTTGGATGACCTTCATGGCCGCCTCGACATCGTTGGCGTTGAGGTCGGGCAGCTTGATCTCGGCAATCGAGCGCAACTGCTCTGTGGTGAGCGTGCCTACCTTTGTGGTGTGCGGCTCGCCCGACCCGGACTGCAGGCCCAGCGCCTCCTTGATGAGGATGGCCGCTGGAGGGGTCTTGGTGATGAAGTCGAAGGTCTTGTCCTCATAGACGGTGATCTCGACCGGGATGATGGTGCTTCCCTTGTCTGCCGTGGCCGCGTTGAACGCCTGGCAGAACTGCATGATGTTGACGCCCTTGGCACCAAGTGCCGGGCCAACCGGCGGTGCTGGCGTTGCCGCGCCCGCGGGTATCTGTAGTTTTATTAATCCAGCTATCTTCTTCTTTGGAGCCATAATCCTACCTTGCTTTCACTCAATCATTCCCATAATCATTCCCGTGAATCCCCAAAACCCGTGTCACGGTTACCGTCGCAAGACGGGATTCCTCATTTCTTGCACGGGAATGGCATTCTGTTGTTTATCTCAAACGGCGGGCGAGAAGCGTCCCATAGGAGGCACCTGCCGTATGATTTTCACACTCAGAGCCGCGATACCTGGTCGTAACTAAGCTCGACCGGTGTCTCGCGACCAAAGATAGAGACGAGCACCTTGACCTTGCCGGCCTCGGGCTGCACCTCGCTGATGGTTCCGTCAAACTCGGCGAGCGGCCCGCTGATGACCTTGACGCTCTGGCCAACGCTCAGGTTCGACGAGGTCTTCTTGGGGGCGTCGGCACGGGTGCGCTTCATGATTTTGTCGTATTCCTCGCGAGAAAGCGGCGAGGGCTTGCCTTGGGCGCCCACAAACCCAGTGACGCCGGGCGTGTTGCGCACGACGCCCCAGCTCTGGTCATCAAGCTCCATGCGCACGAGCACATACCCGGGAAACACCTTCTTCTCGGCGATGACCCTGCGGCCACCCTCCTTTATCTCGATGACTTCCTCGGTGGGTATCTGGATGTCAAAGACGCGGTCTTCAAGGGCCATCGACTCAATGCGATGCTGCAAGTTGTGCTTGACTTTGTTCTCGTACCCGCTGTAGGTGTGGAGTACGTACCATTTCTTGGCCATTTACTGCGTACCACCTGTCGTAGTCTCTGGCGTGAGCAGGGAATAGAGGACCAGGAGGTTTGTCATGACCCAGTCGAGGATGAAGATGAGCACACCAAAGAAGATGAGCGCGCCAATAACTATGAGGGTCATATTGAGAACCTCTGAGCGGGTTGGCCAGGTGGTGCGTTTTATCTCGAGGCGCACGTTATGGAAGTAGTTGAGGATGCGTTTGAGCACACTCTCCTTCTTCGAGCCCTTGCCTGAGCCCTTGGAGGCCTTGGGCTGCTCCTTCTTGGACTTCCCGGAGTCCTTGGCGGCAGCCTTGGGCTGCCCCTTCTTGGATTTGGAGGGGTCCTTAGCAGATATAACTGGGACCTTGTCGGCCCGCTTCTCTTCTTTCTCGGCCTTACTTGCCATCATGTTCCCGTCGCTTGGTGGTTACCTTGGCAGGTCCTCACGGGTTCGAGTCCCGCTGCCGTCCTTGCCACTTTCAAAGTACAACTGACATACTTGCTTGATACTTGGCAGGCCAGGAGGGACTCGAACCCCCAACATGCGGTTTTGGAGACCGCCGCTCTACCAATTGGAGCTACTGGCCTGTGCTTGTGCCGTACTGTTTGCTAGCGTGTCTCCCTGTGTACTGTGTGGGTCTTGCACCACTTGCAGTACTTCTTGAACTCAATGCGCTCAGGGTTGTTTTGCTTATTCTTCTTGGTCGTATAGTTGCGGCGCTTACAGTCTGTGCACGCCAGGGTGACCAATGTTCGCATGAATGAATCCTCCTACACTTACGCTCTTGTCCCAAAAAAGGGCGAATGGCTATCTTACCATTCTTGAGCGCACGATGCAGCCCAACACAACGTGCTGGGCTGCATATCATGGATAGTGACTTACTTGATGATATTGGTCACGCGGCCGGAGCCTACGGTGCGGCCACCTTCACGGATGGCGAAACGCAGGCCCTCCTCCATAGCGATGGGGTTGATGAGCTCGCCCTTGATGGCGATGTTGTCGCCTGGCATGACCATCTCGATGCCCTCGGGGAGGTGTGCGACGCCGGTGACGTCGGTGGTGCGGAAGTAGAACTGCGGGCGGTAGCCGTCGAAGAACGGGGTGTGGCGGCCGCCTTCCTCCTTGGTGAGGATGTAGACCTGGGAGTCGAACTCAGTGTGCGGGTTCACGCTGCCGGGCTTGCAGAGCACCTGGCCGCGGATGATGTCCTCGCGCTTGGTGCCGCGCAGGAGGATACCCACGTTGTCGCCGGCCTCACCCGTGTCGAGGATCTTGCGAAACATCTCGACGCCGGTGCAGACGGTCTTTGCGGTCTCTTTGATGCCCACGATCTCGACGTTGTCGTTGACGTGGATGATGCCGCGCTCGATACGGCCAGTGGCGACGGTGCCGCGACCGGTGATGGTGAAGACGTCCTCAACAGCCATGAGGAAGGGCTTCTCGGTGTCGCGCTCGGGGGTGGGGATGAAGCTGTCAACGGCATCCAGGAGTTCCACGATGGACTTCTGGGCCTCCTCGTCGCCTTCAAGGGCCTTGAGTGCGGAGCCGCGGATAACGGGGGTGTCGTCGCCGGGGAACTCATAACTGGAGAGAAGGTCACGGACCTCCATCTCAACGAGCTCGAGGAGCTCCTCGTCATCGACCATGTCGACCTTGTTGAGGTAGACGACGATGTAGGGGACGCCTACCTGGCGGGCGAGCAGGATGTGCTCACGGGTTTGGGCCATGGGGCCGTCGGTGGCGGCGATGACCAGGATCGCGCCGTCCATTTGGGCGGCACCGGTAATCATGTTCTTGACGTAGTCGGCGTGGCCGGGGCAGTCAACGTGTGCGTAGTGGCGCTTCTCGGTCTCGTACTCGATGTGTGCGATGGAGATCGTGATACCGCGCTCGCGCTCCTCAGGAGCCTTGTCGATCGCGTCGAAGGGGGTGAAGTCTGCGAGGCCCTTGGCGGCCAGGGTCTTGGAGATGGCGGCCGTGAGGGTGGTCTTGCCGTGGTCGACGTGGCCGATGGTACCGATGTTAACATGCGGCTTGGTACGTTCGAACTTTGCTTTTGCCATGAGAATCCTCCTTTTAGGAATTGCTGCTGCCCTGCGGGCACTGGTTACTTGGATATATCAGCGCGCGGCGCGCGCATTTTGCTGGTAGCGGTGATTGGATTTGAACCAATGACGCCACGGGTATGAACCGTGTGCTCTGACCATCTGAGCTACACCGCCATGATGGAGCCCACGACCGGATTCGAACCGGTGACCTCATCGTTACCAACGATGTGCTCTACCTGCTGAGCTACATGGGCGAGGAAAAATGAAAAACGTGCATACCGTCTGCGCGGGGCTCTCTTTGCATAAGACTTGAAAAAGGGGGCGAAACGTGCTTAGCACGTGAGCACCCGTTGAAGGTCTTAGGCGAAGAGAGAACAAGCAGATGGTGGGGGCGTATGGATTCGAACCATAGTAGGCGTAGCCAACGGGTTTACAGCCCGTCCCCTTTAACCACTCGGGCACACCCCCAGGTGAAGAACAAACTCTGTGCGCTTTTCAAGTTGCAGGCTTGCGCACACAGGGGCTTCCCCGTGAACACGAGCAGAGGGTATATTACTGTATTGAGTTGCCCACGTCAACGCATAACACGCCCCCGGGCGTATCCATAGGTCTGCGGAGAGGTGCGAGCCGGGAGAAGCTCGGTTTTCTCCCAAACAAACACAAGAGCTTGACAGGATGCCAAGCTCGGAAATCGTCTGGAGCTGATGACAGGAATCGAACCTGCAACCGTCTGATTACAAATCAGATGCGCTACCGTTGCGCCACATCAGCTTTTGGCAGGATGATAGTGTAACGGAGCGGCCAAGGTTTTTCCATACGTTATTTGCAGGAAGAAGGAACTTCATTGTCTTCATGACCCATCGAGTCGCTTAGTCCAAATCATTCAAAACATAGTATTTTATTTTCGCGCTTACTTTCTCACGACCCAGCTTATTCACGGTTCTGTCAAATCGCTCAACCTCGTCCTCGACCAACAATAGCTCTATAACTCGTTCTCGCTTCCCAGCGACGTGCCGATAGTCCTCTGGATAAGCCCAAAAACATTCTGCACAAAAAGACCGGTCTTTGGTGTTCCAGTTTTTACAATGCTCGCATGTCCAAGACTTTGCTCGATTTGCCGATGGGCTCAAAAGCATATACGAATCGATTTTTTGTTCGTCCTCTTCGCCACCAATTTCATACGGTATTCGGTGATCAATTTGCAAAACAGATTCATCCATTAGCTCCAGATAAATGAAACACCTTGAACCATATTTTTCAATCAGTTTTCGTTTCAGAGCCTTTGCCAAGAGGGTTCTTCCAGTTGTTTTCGCAAGTGTATTGACTTCACCAAGAGTTCCAAAACGATATGCTGCTATTTTTCTTCCGTCTGTTCCACTAACCCGGTATGTTTTTATTGGTATTCCTAACTCTCTAACATCCCGAATCGCCCTTGGTGGATGATTATAACCATAGGTGTCTTTTAACTCTTGAGATGTTATAAAGCCATATTTTCGAATATGTTCCACAACGGTCTTTGGTCTCTTTGCGGTAACCGAGTCAAGCAATGTGGCAAATTCAGCGTCGCTCTTCATCGTCAAACCGCCTCCAGTAAACACATTTGCTCGAATATAAGAGGTTCCTCGGTTTTATATCGCTCGATTAGACCTTCGCTAACATAAAGAGCCTCGCGGGTGATCTTTTTCTTCCCAAGTAGTGTCGCCTGACTTGACAATCCCGCATTTAGCAAGAACTTTTTGCAACCCAGAGAATTGGGGAGGTCTTTGCCATACTTCTTATCCCCACACTCACCATCATAACTGATTATATATTTAATTCCTTTGCTATCCAGAATTCTCACAGCTTTTACAAACTCTTCAAATGGTACTCCAGAGCAATAGCGATTATCGCTTGAATTTGTAACACCCTGATAAGGAGGATCCATGTATACCAAAGCCTTTGGTCCGACAGATTCAAGGATTTCTTGATAATCACTAGAACAGAATGTTGTTCGCTCCCTCAACAGGTATGAGATAGCCCTGACATTCTTAGTCAAAGTGTCTGGATTCGTACCATGTCGTCTCTTATCGGGAGATTGATTAAATTCATTTTTCTTGTTGTAGCGTACAGCTCCTTTGACACATCTAGCCAATAAGTAAAGCATATTCTCGGCAGATCGATCCCCATAATTGAATTGGTCACGGACTTCATAATAGTGTCGAACATGGTCGTCCCCATATTCGAACTGCTGCTTCCATACAAGCGAGTACCTTGCTATTAATTCTTCGGGGTTGGTAACGGCATTTTCGAGTATATCTATTAGTGGCTTATTAATATCATTAACAACATAATGATTAGCCAGGCGTCTTTGTGAAGACGCAATCGTTATCGCTGCCATGCCTGCAAATGGTTCGACTAGTTCTTGCGTATCTTTTGGAATATACTTAAGTATCTGTGGTGCAAGCACTCGCTTTGAACCTTGGTATTGCACAATATGTGGAGCTATGTTAGACACAATTTCTTCACCTTCCAGGTTTTGACTATTCCAGTATAGCAAACCTACAGTTTTATCTTTGCAGCAACAGATGGGTCCCCTACCTAATCATCCGCACGTGAGTTGCGGTGGTTTCTATAAAAGTGTCATCGATAGTGCTGTGGAGTCTGCCTTCTTCTCTCTTTGGGACCTCGCAACCGGCAATGCACGTGCTGCCTGTTTGGCTACTTGGGTGGGTGTGGGGGTGGTGGGTTGTGCTTTGCGCAGTTGGCGGGGGATCATCTCGCACATATTGCCCCAGAAGCGTTTGGGCATGAAGTTACGGCGGCAGGTGGGGTTTGAGCGCTCCTCAATGGCGATGGTGTCGTAGAAGGTCTGCCAGAGCGCTTGGAAATCGTCCTGTTGCTGTGTGCAAGAGGGCAAGGTGAGCTCGCTGGCCTCGACGAGCCACCAGGAGTCCATGTCATAGACGCCGGTAAGGCCGTGCGCTGCGTCGTGGATCATGAAGGGCTGTATGTTGAAGCGGGAGACAAAGTGGTCCATGATGAGCGGCACCACGCTCGCGCGAGGCTCGATCTTGGAGAAGAACACGCCGTTTTGAAGCTGTGCAAAGCGCACGAACTGCAGCATGTAGTGCGCCTCCTTGTTCACCGTGTTGAGAATCGCCTCGAAATCGTTGACCGCAGGATGGGCCAGATGGGTGCGGGCCCTGGTGCCGTGCTTGAGCGTGTATTGCAGGTAGCGCAGTATCACTCCCCCCTTGCGCTCGTCCTCGGAGAGAAAGACCCGTTTGACGTTCTCATAGCTGTGCGCGCCAAGGGAGTTGATGATGCCCATCTGTACGCGCTCGGCATGGGCGACATTGGTGAGGGTGGGTATATAGGAGCAGAGCATACTCTGTTGGAGGTTGTGGTCGGTAACGATGTTTTGTGGGTATTCCCTGCGTTTGAACGCCTCGAACACCGCCGTGAGCAATCCCTCAAGCGTCCCGTCGTAGAGGTAGACAAACTGTGCGTCAAGCAGTAAGGGCTGGGACATTTCTTATTTCCTTTGGGGTCGTGGCCGCAAGGCTTGGTTCCCATTCTCGCGTCGAGCGCGGGAATGACATAAATGCAGAAGACGTTGCTGCGTCTTCTGCACGTTCGAACAACGGCAACTGGCCCTCCATCACGCCTTTGTAGCGGCGTTTTTTGGCCTCTTTGGTGAGGTTGTTGTGGATGGCGAGAGGGTCGAACAGGATTCCCTGGGCAAATACGCCGTTGCAGGTGATGAAGAACTGGGCGCGCTTCATCGTGACGTTGAGGCGCTTGAGGTCCTCAAAGCGCAGGGCGCGTTCACGGCGCGCCATCACGATGCGCTTGGCGCTCTTAACCCCTACCCCAGGGATGCGCAGCAGCATCTCATAGGGGACTTTGTTGACCTCGGCGGGGAACTCGTCGATGTGGTTGAGTGCCCAGTTGCACTTGGGGTCGATAAGGGGGTCGAGGAAGGGGTGGTCCTCATCGATGATCTCGTTCACGTCAAACCCATAGAAGCGCATGAGCCAGTCGGCCTGATACAGCCGATGCTCGCGCAGGAGCGGTACTTCTTTGGTTGCGGGAAGCAGGGGGTCGGTGTTGACGGGCAGGTATGCGCTGTAGAACACCCGC
>JAITNB010000128.1 GCA_031290695.1 Coriobacteriales bacterium
CACTGCGAGGGGTTCAAGTCGCGCATCTGGGCCTCTGGCTTCGACATCGCCGACCACGCCATCCTTACCGGCATCGTCAAGCCACCGCAGGAGAAGCGCCCCGTGATCAACTTCAAGAACTTCTTCGAGAGCGAGCGTGTGCCAATCACGCAGATGTTCAAGCGCTTTGGTGTCGATGTGCAGTTCCTGTTCGCCAACGCCACGGTCGAGGAGGTCTCGCACTTATCCGAATCCCTGGCCACCGTGTGCATCTGTGGGACCCTAGGCACCTACCTGGGCAATGCGCTTGAGGAGCTGTATGGGGTGCCTTATGTGCGCACCATCAATCCTATGGGCATGGCCGGCTTCGAGACGTGGCTGCGCGAGATTGGGCGTATCATAGACAAAGAGCAGGAAGTCGACGAGTTCCTCGCAGAAGAGCGCGCGAAGTACCTGCCCCAGATACTCGAGGTCAAGAAGGAGCTCGAGGGCCTCACCGCCGTTATTGGCATGGGGCCGGGCTACACCTACGAGGTCGCGCGTGTGCTCGACGAGCTGGGCATTAAGGTGGTGTGGGCGGCGGCCTGGCACCTCGACTATCAGCACGACAACGGCGCACTGCCCCCCTCCATCGAGTATCTGCACAAAACCGCAGCCCACAACATCCCCTTAAGCGTCGCCGACCAGCAAAACTTCGAGATCCTCAACATCCTCAACACCCTCAAGCCCGACCTCTACTTCTCGCGCCATCCCGGCAGCACCGTCTGGGCCATCAAGCAGGGTGTCGCCGCCTTCTACGTGGCCGACGAGTACCTCATCTTTGGCTACAAAGGCACCCTCAACTTTGCCAAGCAGGTGCGCGACACCGTGCGCAACCGCAGCTTCGAGAAGAACCTCGCCGCGCGCTCCCAACTCCCCTACACCGCATGGTGGTATACGCAGGACAGCCAGGCGATGTTCGTGGACGGCGGCATCGCCAACTCCCAGGTGCGCGAGATACGCGCCGCCTCGACACAAGACAAGAAGGCTGCGGATAAGGGCGCGGCTACTCCAGCGGCTGCCCCCCAACGCACACTGCTCAAGGAGGTACACTAGTATGGCGCGCCTCGTCGACCAGCCCCGTTACAAGTGCGCGCTCGCGGCGATGCAGACCGTGCAGTCCATCCCCGGTGCCATCCCCGTGCTCCACGCAGGCCCCGGCTGTGCCGCCAAGCTCAACAACAACGCCGGCACCTCCGGCAAGTTCTCGCCCAACATCTTTCCCTGCTCGTCCATCAGCGAGCGCGAGGTGGTCTTTGGCGGCACCGATCAGCTGCGCTCCACGGTAGAAAACGCCCTCAAGATCATCGACGCGCAGCTCTTCGTCGTCCTCACCGGCTGTACCCCCGAGATCGTGGGCGACGACGTTGAGGAAGTGGTACGCAGCTTCGCAGACGCGCCCAAGCCGGTGGTCTTTGCCAACACCCCCGGTTTCAAAGGCAGCAACTACCAGGGCCACGACTGGGTACTCAGCGCGCTCTTCTCCAACTACCTGCCCGCCCAGGCCCCACCCACGCAAAAGGGACTCGTGAACCTCTTTGCCGGCCCGCCTATCCAGGACCCCTTCTGGTACGGCAACCTGCGCGAGCTTGAGCGTCTCGTGGCCTCGCTCGGCCTTACCCCCAACACCATCTTTGGCCACGCACGCGGTGTCCCCAACCTTGACCGCGTGCCCGCCGCCCAGTACAACATCCTCGTCTCTCCCTGGGTGGGCCTCGAAAGCGTCCAAGTGCTTGCGGATAAGTACGGGACGCCATACCTCCACTATCCCGTGCTGCCCATCGGTGCTTTTGAGACCTCGAAGTTTTTGCTGGCAGTCGCGGAGTTCACCGGAGTTGACCCCGTGTTCGCGCAACAGGTGGTCGATGCACACGAGGCCGAGTACTACTACTTCATCGAGCGCTATGCCGACATCTTCCTCGAGACGCGCATCGTCTCCAAGCGCTTCTCCGTCGTGTCAGACGCGCAGTATGCGCTGGCGGTCACCAAGTTCCTGGTCAACGACCTGGGCTTCTTCCCCGTCACGCAGTTCATCGTGGACAACACCCCCGAGGAATACCAAGGGGCTATACGCCAGGAGTTTGCCCAACTCAACTACGGCATCGAGGCCCCGGTGGAGTTCATCGTTGACGGGCACGAGGTACACAGCCGCCTGCGCGACGAGGACTTCGTGGGGATCCCGCTCATCTTTGGGAGCAACTGGGACAAAGAGATAGCCAGCGAGCTGGACGGCCACTTCATCAACATCTCATACCCACTCATCGAGCGCCTCGTAATCAACGGCGGGCTTGTTGGCTACACCGGCGGCCTCAAGATCCTCGAGGACCTCTACACCGTAGCACTGTCGCGGTTGGTTTTATAGCTCACAGAGACAGAGGCATGACACCAGCTTGAAACGATGTGCAAATTAGAAAGATTCTTGAGCTTTTCTATGAGCTGGTTGGCCTGTTTTGTTACCTCCCCCCGCATCGGCAAGAGCGGCACACCCTGCCCAAGATTGTGATGTTTTTGCGCTAAATCCCTTGATTTTTCACAAGAACCCACATACAAGGTAAACTTAAGAGGTAACTCACACAGGTGTTTAAGAAATGAGGGGGCATGTCAACACGCATAAAAATCTTCCTCTCGTTCATCGCGATGGCGACCATAATCTTGATATTTGGTATTGTGATAGGCTTCGTTTTCATCCAAAGAAGCTCGGAGGAGGCCGTCGAAAGCGATATGGCAGTCATGGCGAGCCTTGCAGACGACCTTATCAGCTCCCAGATCAATCTTCTCGAAGCCGATGCGACTATCGTTGCGCACCGCCTGGGCGAGGCTGACGGTGCAAACTTCCATGATGTCCTTGAGAACCAGGTGGCAGCCTATGACGCGTTCATGGCGCTCACGGTATTCGACCGCAATGGCATGGTAGATGCGGCTGGCATTGCGCCAACGCCTCTTGACTTACTGGGCGAAACCCTCGTGCAGCGTGCCTTTGAGGGGGAATCGCTTATCTCCACGACCTACCAGGATCCAAGCGGGGAACTGGTCTTCCACCTGTACGCACCCATGGATGAGCGTGTCCTCTCGGTAACCATATCAGGTATGTACTTCAGTGACCTTCTCAATGAGTACAAGATCTGGGAGAGCGGGCATATCTTCATTGATGATGCCGATGGGTATGTAATTGCCAACATACGCCCCGAATGGGTACTTGAGCGCTACAACTTCATCGAGATGGCAAAAGGCGACCCCCAGTACCAGAGTATAGCAAACACCATCAACCACATGATCGCGGGAGAAACGGGCGTGGGGAGGTTCAGCGTTGGTGGTGTCGAACGTATCTGCTCATACCGGCCCGTCAGCGGTTCCCTGACCGGATGGTCGCTTGGCATAGTTGCCCCCCTGGCCGAGAGTCCCGCCCAAAACACTCTGGGTGGACTGATGCTCGTGGGAGGCGTATGCCTGTTGCTCAGCGTCATAGCCTCACTCATCGCATCGTTCTTCATCGAGAAGCCCTACCGCAAGATGAACGAAGCGGTGACGGCACTTGAGCGCCAGACCCAGCTGCTCCAAACCACGAATGAAACAGCCAGCCTCCTGCTTGTGTCGGAAGTAAACGGGTTCGAGGACACCCTGGCAGAGGGTATGGAGATGCTTGCACGCTGCATCAATGCCGATTTTATTGGCATTTGGGAGAATTTCGAGCGGGATGGGAAACTCTACTATCATCGCTCCTACCGCTGGATGAGAGATGAGGGGTTGCTCAAAGACACCCAGGACAGCATCGAGGAGTTCTGCTATGGGGACCTTATGCCCGAATGGGCGGCGATGATCTGTGCGGGACAAACGGTGAGCGGCCCAATAAGCACGCTCGGAGCAGATGTACAAGAGCAACTGGGGCCGTTGGGGATCCTCTCGATGCTGGACATCCCGCTGTTTGTCAACGGTTCGTTTTGGGGTTTTGTGAGTATCGATGACTACCATCTGGAACGTGAGTTCTTGGAGGATGAGGTAAACATTCTGCGCTCAGGCAGCCTGCTCATCGCCAACGCCATTCTGCGCAACAAAATGTCGAAAAACCTCATAGAGGCACGTGAGGAAGCAGTGTCGAACGCGGTGGCGAAGGGTGACTTCCTCGCCAACATGAGCCATGAGATGCGTACACCGCTCAATGCCATCATAGGGCTTTGTGAGGTCATGCTTGATAACAGCCAGGCAGGAGGTGAGACACGGGGGAACCTGGAGAAGGTCTACGATTCGGGCATGACCTTGCTCAGCTTAGTCAACGACATCCTTGACATCTCGAAGATTGACTCAGGGAAGTTCGAGCTCGTCCCTGTTGAATACGATACGGCGAGCCTCATCAACGACACGGTTACCCTTAACAGTGTGCGCATTGGCTCGAAACCCATCGAGTTTCGCCTGGATGTCCAAAAAACTCTGCCGCATCGACTATTTGGTGACGAGTTACGCATACGGCAGATCTGCAACAACCTGTTGTCCAACGCCTTCAAATACACCCGAGAGGGGTTTGTTGAATGGCAGATAGCCTCCACAGGGGAAGGCGACAACGTGTGGCTGATACTAAGCGTGACCGACAGCGGCATAGGCATCCGCCAAAATGACATCGAGAAACTATTCTCCGATTACAATCAAGTGGACACAAAGAGCAACCGCAAGGTTGAAGGCACCGGGCTAGGCCTTGCCATCACCAAACGGCTGGTTGAGATGATGGATGGCACTATCACATTGGAGAGCAAATACGGCAAGGGCTCGACTTTCACCGTGCGCATACGCCAGAAATTCGTGACGGAGATTCCCCTTGGTGAAAAGCTCGTCGAACAGCTTAAGGACTTCGGCTATTCCAAACACAAACGCGACCGTAGTGCCAAGCTGGTACGAGCGCACCTGCCTTACGCAAAGGTGCTGGTGGTCGATGATGTGACAACCAACCTCGACGTGGCCAAGGGGATGCTCAAGCCCTATGGCATGCTCGTGGACTGCGTGACCAGCGGCCAGGAAGCCATCGATTTAATCAGAGAAGAGAAAGCCCGCTACAACGCAATCTTCATGGATCACATGATGCCCGGTATGGACGGCATCACAGCAACTAAGGCCATACATGAGGGAATCGGCACCGAGTACGCACACAACATCCCCGTTATCGCCCTCACCGCCAATGCAATTGTGGGAAACGAGGAGATGTTCCTCAACAATGGCTTCCAGGCGTTCCTGAGTAAACCCATTGACATCTTTAGATTGGATGCCGTTGTTAACCAATGGGTGCGGGATAGAGTCCTCGAGCAGAACCTCCTTGCCAGTCAGACTACTCTGACCGCGCCCGACGAGGGCGGCAATGCACGGTGGTGCAGCTATGATATTGACATCCTCGCCTCATGGCATATCGACGGCCTCGACCTTGAAAAAGGCCTACGTCGTTTTGAAGGCAACGAGGAAGCGTACTGCGAGGTGCTGGAATCCTATGCCTGCAACACACCTCCCTTGCTTGACCAGCTGCGCAGTTACGCCACAGGGGATCTGTCGCGATATGCCATCACCGTGCACGGGATAAAAGGCAGCAGTCGCGGCATAGGCGCCGAACAGGTAGGCGCACGGGCTGAGATGCTGGAACATGCGGCAAAAGCAAGCGACCTTGCCACTATTGAACAGGAGAGCGACAGCTTCATAATGGAGGTTCGCGCCCTATTGACGGGCCTTACCCAGATGTTGCAGGCCGCAAGGGCAGCAGTTACAAAGCCACGGAAAACTGAGCCGAGCGCAGAGGTGCTAGCTGACCTGCTCCATGCCTGCGAGCAGTTCGATGTCGATGGTGCAGACCGTGCCATGGATGAATTGGAGCGCTTCGACTATGAA
>JAITNB010000027.1 GCA_031290695.1 Coriobacteriales bacterium
ACACGGGTGGAGATGTGCTGCACAACACCCAGGTCGTGTGCGATGAACAGGTAGGTGAGGCCAAACTCGTCCTGCAGGCTCTTGAGCAGGTTGAGCACCTGGGCCTGGATTGAGACATCCAACGCAGACACCGGCTCGTCGCAGATTATCAGCTTGGGCCGCAGTGCGAGTGCGCGGGCGATACCGATGCGCTGGCGCTGCCCGCCGCTAAACTCGTGGGGATACCGGTTGATATGCTCGGGGTTGAGTCCCACGACCTCAAGCAGGTCCTTGACGGCCTTGATCTGCTCGGCCTTGGTGCCTACCTTGTGGATGACAAGCGGCTCGCGCACGAGTTCGCCTATGGTCATGCGAGGGTTGAGCGAGGCCTGCGGGTCCTGAAAGACAATCTGCACCTCGCGGCGAAACCCAAACAGGTCGCGTCCTTTGAGCGTGTGTACATTCTTGCCACTCATGCGTATCGTCCCTGCGCTGGGAGTGGTGAGCCGTATGACACACCGCCCCGTGGTCGACTTGCCGCTGCCCGACTCACCCACAAGTCCCAAAGTCTCACCATGCGGGATCGCAAACGACACATCGCTCACGGCGCTCACTTTTGCGCCAAAGCGCGACCCCAACAACTTGTTGCCGGCGTTGAAGTCCTTGGAGAGGTGCTCGACCTCGAGCAGGAGGTTGGAACCACTACTGCCGTTAGCCATGTGCCGCCTCCTCGTCTACGTCGTAGAGGGGGGAGCCTTGCAGGAAGTCTGCGTCTGCCGAGAAGAAGCAGGCGGAGGCGTGGTCGTCTTCGATTGTGGTCATCACGGGGTTATCCGCATGGCACTTTTCTTGCGCATAGGGGCAGCGCTCGCTAAAGGCGCAGCCAACGGGCAGGTCGATGAGGCTTGGCGGGTTGCCTTTGATGGGCGTGAGCGGCGCGTCGTCGTCGAGGGTGCGCTTGGGTATCGAGCGCATGAGGCCCCAGGTGTAGGGGTGCAGCGGGTTGT
Source organism: Coriobacteriales bacterium (assembly GCA_031290695.1). Next base: position 987 of record JAITNB010000027.1, read on the forward strand.
AGAAGATGCGGTTTGTAGGGCCGTACTCGACCGGTTTGCCAGCGTACATGACGAGTATCTTGTCTGCCATGTCGGCAACAACACCCAGGTCGTGGGTGATCATGATGATGGCGGTACGGTGCTTGTCCTGCATCTGCTTCATGAGCTCGATAATCTGCGCTTGGATGGTCACGTCGAGGGCGGTGGTGGGCTCGTCAGCGATGAGCACCTCGGGGTCGCAGGCGAGCGCCATCGCTATCATGGCCCGCTGCCGCATACCGCCGGAGAACTGGTGTGGATAATCGCGGGCGCGCTCGGCGGGATTGGGTATCCCCACCATGTCGAGCAACTCGACGGCGCGTGCAAAGGCCTCCTTCTTCTTGTAGCCCTTGTGTATCGTGAGGCCCTCGCCCACCTGCTTGCCCACGCGGTAAACCGGGTTGAGCGAGGAGAGGGGATCCTGGAATATCATCGCAATGTGGTTACCACGTATCGCGCGCAGATGCTTCTCGCTCATCGTGAGTAGCGACTGCCCTTTGAAGCGCACGTCGCCCCCCTCGATTTTGCCGGGCGGCAGGGGAGTGAGCCCCATGATGGACATCGCCGTGACCGACTTGCCGGAGCCAGACTCGCCCACGATGCCCAACGTCTCTCCCGCATCGAGCGTGTAAGACACACCATCGACCGCCTTGACGATGCCGTCCTGTGTGTGAAAGTACATCTTGAAGCCGTCTAGCTCGAGGAGGTGCGGGGTGGTCGCGTCCAGGTTCAGGCTTGCCGCCGCGGCTGTAGCGCCAGATTCCTGGGTCACGTCCACAGCGGTGCCATTCTCAATACTTTGAGATGAGGAGGAGATGGTGGGCTCAACGGCGCTCATCAGTCGGTTTCCTTTACGTCGAGGGCATCGCGCAGGCCGTCGCCGAGCAGCGTGAACGAGAGCACGGTAAGCAGGATGGCGAGGCCGGGAAAGACGGTGAGCCACCACTGGCCGGCCATGAGCTGCGTTTGTCCCTCGGCTATCATGAGGCCCCATGAGGGGGTGGGGGGCTGGATGCCCAGGCCGAGGAACGAGAGGGCCGACTCGGTGATAATTGCGGAGCCGATGGACATCGTGCCGTACACGATAACCGAGGCAAGCGAGTTGGGCAGGATGTGCCGCAGGATGATGCGCAGGTGCCCCGCTCCCAGCGCGCGCGCCGCCGAGACATAGTCGCTCTCTTTGACTTGCAGGATGGAGCTGCGCAGCACGCGTGCAATCGAGGTCCACCCCAACAGGCCGATGGCGATGAACACGTTGATGAACCCTGGCCCCAGCACCGCCAGCATGGCAATGACAAACAGCACGTAGGGAAACGAGAGGAAGATGTCGCCCAGGCGCATGATGATGGCATCCCAGATACCGCCAAAGTAGGCGGAGAGGGAGCCGAGGATAAGGCCGCTCACCAACGCGATGGCAGTCGCTATGACGCCCACCATCAACGAGACGCGCGCGCCGTAGACCACCCGTGACATGACGTCGCGCCCAAGCATGTCGGTACCAAAGGGGTGGAGCGCCGAGGGTGCGAGCCGCGATGACGTGGGGTCGACGGCGGTGGGGTCGCCCAGGGCCTGAACCACCCAAAGGTCGGCACTCAAGGCGACGATGACGATGATGACGATCCAGCAGAAGCCCATGACGGCAAGCTTGTTCTTGAGCAGGCGGCGCACGGCATCGCCCCAGAGGGTACGGGTGAGCGCGGTCTGGGCACCGGTAGCCGGGGCGGTTGCGGTCTTTTGGCGCCTGGCCTTCTCCGCTGCCCTGTCGATCTTGAGGTACTTTCGCTCAAGCTTTTGTGCGCTTGGTGCCATGTTAGTCGCCCCCCTTTTGCTTGCCGTAGCGGATGCGGGGGTCAAAGAGGGCGTAGCTTATGTCGATGAGCAAGTTGATGACCATGACGACGATGACGATGAGGATGACACCGCCCATGACGATGGGCCAGTCGCGTTGGAGGATGGCGCGGTAGATCTCGTAGCCTATGCCGGGCCAGTTGAAGATCGTCTCGGTAAGGATGGCTCCTGACATCATTACACCAAAGTCGATACCGATGAAGGTGATGACAGGAATCATCGCGTTCTTGAGGGCGTGCTTGACGATGACCGCGCGTTTGGAGAGGCCCTTTGCGAAGGCGGTGCGGATGTAGTCCTGGTTCATGACCTCAAGCAGCTGCGAGCGCATGATGCGCGCCGTGTAGGCAAGCGAGACCGAGGCCAGCGTGATGGCCGGGAGGATGTAGTACATCCAGGGCGCGAGCAAGTTGGTGGGGCCGGGTGCACCCGAGATGGGCAGGAAGACGGCACCGCCCGTAAGGTCCTTGAGTATGAGGCCAAAGAGGTACTGGAGCATCATGCCAAACCAGAACACCGGCAGGCTTACAAGGATAGAGGTTGAGAGAGTGACGAGGACGTCGATCCAGGAGTAGCGCTTGACAGCGGAGATGATGCCTACGGCGATGCCGATGATGACCTCGATGAGGATGGCACAGAGTGCAAGCTGCGCGGTGTAGGGGAACTTTTGCAGGAAGATGTCGGTGACCTGCATGCCGCGCTGATACGAGGTGCCAAGGTTTCCCTGGAGCAGGTCGCCCATATAGTAGCCGTACTGCACGTAGATGGGCTCGTTGAGGTGATGGGCCTCGACGATCTGGTTGTAGGTCTCCTCGGGGATGGCCTTCTCCCCGGCGATCATGCGAACAGGATCGCCGGGGACGATGGCACGTAGGGTAAAGAGCAGGAGGGTGACCCCTATGAATACCGGGATGAACTGCAGTATGCGCCTGATGATATACTGCGCCATCACAAACCCTTTACCCTGTTACGATACATATACGTGACTCTTTTTCACTCGCTGCTTCATTGTTGCGTGGTTACTTGGTAAGCCAGGCCTCGTTGAGATGCGGGATGTAGTTGGGGCCGTAGAACAGGTCGTTCACACGGTCGGAGCCAACATGGTGGTGGCGGTAGAACATGATGGGGGCGACGGGTACCTCAGCCGCTATCAGGGCATCGATCTCCTGGTACTTCTTGGCACGTGCATCATCATCGACGATGGCGCGGGCCTCAAGCAGCGCCGCATCAACCGCAGGGTTCGCAAGATGCGAGTGGTTGTCGCCGCTCTCGCTTTGGAACAGCGAGAACAGGAAGTTGTCCATGATGGGATAGTCGGCGATCCAGCCCAGGCGGCCTATCTGGATCTGGCCCGCAACGATGGCGTCGAGGTAGTTTGCCCACTCCATCGAGTCGAGGTCGGCGGTGATGCCGATGGCCTTGAGGTCGGCCTGGATCATCTGCATGAGGTTCTCATGGCCGCCGCCGGTGTTAAACGACAGCTTGAGGGTGGGGAAGCCCTCGCCGCCAGGGAAGCCGGCATCGGCAAGGGCGGCCTTGGCCTTATCCACATCGTACTGTGCGGTGGGCCAGGCACCCTTCTTGTAGCCGTCGATTCCTGGAGGCACGATGCCGTCAGCAGGGGCACGGGTTCCCTCGTAGATAACGTCGCAGATCGCCTGGCGGTTGATGGCGTAGCTGATGGCGGTACGCACCTTCACGTCGCTGAGTGCGGCATCCTTGTTGTTCATGAAGATGTAGTAGGTCGAGGACTCGGGGCCCATCAGCGTTTGCTGGCCGGGGTTGACGGTCCATCCGTCACTGGATTCGCCGTACTGGGCGGCTGTTGTGAGCACCTGGCCCTCGCCAATCTGCGTGAAGTCGAGGTTGCCGGCCTGGAACTCGGTGAACGCGGTGTCGGGCGACTGGAAGATCTTGAAGTCGATGCCGTCGACGAGAGGCACGTTGCCGTAGTAGTCATCAAAGCGCAGCACGCGGATGTACTGGTCGTGTACCCACTCGCCGTCTATCTTGAAGGGGCCGTTGCCAATGGGCGCCTTTTGAAACGCCGTGAAGTCATCGCCCGCGACCTCGGGGATGGGTGCCAGGCCGGGGTGCATGACGACAAAGATGAAGTCGGCATAGGCCTGTGTGAGCGTCACCTCGAGGGTAAGGTCGTCGATGGCCTTGACACCGGTGAGCTGAGTTGCCTCGCCGTCGACCAGCGCCTGATAGCCCTCGACCATCGCGAGATGATAGGTGATCTCGGAGGTGGCGGTGGGGTCGGTCTTGGGATTGCACATGCGCTCCCAGCCATACTTGAACGACGCAGCGGTGACGGGGTCGCCGTTGTGGAACGTGGCACCTTCGCGCAGCGTGAAGGTGAACACAGTCGCGTCGTCGGAGACCTCCCAGCTCTTGGCCGCGGCGGGGATGAGCTCGCCCTTGACGAAGTCGTAGTCGACGAGCGAGTCAAAGAGGTGTGACCCCACTACGGTGCCCTCAGACTCCTTGAGGTCAAAGGGGTCGATGCAGGCAGGCTCGCTGAGGTAGTAGCTTAACGTGTTGTCTGCTGTGGGCTTACTGCTATCACCACCAGTATCAGTGCCCCCCCCCGTGCTGCCTGTGCCGCCGCAGCCCTGTAGCGCCGCAGCACCGGCCACGGTAAACGCCGCCGCAGCCGCTCCCGCAACAAACGTACGCCTCGATAGGTGCAATTTCTTATCTTGATCCATGTTCCATTCCTTTCTCCCTGGGCAAACATTCATATGCTTGCACCAATAGTTAACTTGCCCATAAAACAGGCAAAGCGATACCGCGCACCAGGATCTCCCTAAAACCCCGGCTGCCATATCGTGTGTATGCATTGTACCTAATTATGCCGTCGTCTATGATAACAATGACGATTTTCACACAACTCCGGGTATAAAGAGCGGCGGCCAGCGGTGCCAACAGGGTATGTCTGCGCCTATACGGCCACCCATACGGTCTCGCCACAACGTACGTGAATTGGATAAAAGCAGGTAGAAATGGTATAGTGTCTCTCCCGCACCCTCTCGTTTGCCGGGGGGCGCGGCGCACCTTGAGAAGTCAACCACTGGTTGTCTTACTCCACACCTGTGGGGGCGACTGGTTTCGACATGATAGTTTTGAGAGAGGAAGCAAGCGGTGGTCTCCTCGCCACCTTAAACAGGGGTACCGTCAAATTAATTGACAACAAGCAATACGCACTCGCCGCTTAATTAAGCAGCGACGTCGACTGTGTGGGCTTCCCCACCACGCACAAGACGCCATTTTGGGGAATGCATCCGCGCACGTAGCCGGTATGGCACGGATAAAGACAGAACCAGCTGGGGATAAGCCCGTGTGTCTGTAGACCCGCTTTGACCGAGACTTGAGTACAGACTGAGCTTGGAGATGCCTCTCAAGGAGCTATTATGGACCGGAGTTCGATCCTCCGCGCCTCCACCAAAA
>JAITNB010000034.1 GCA_031290695.1 Coriobacteriales bacterium
TGGGTCGAGCGCGGTGCTGCCAAGGTGCGCGAGCTTGGCTACGACGCCTGCTTTGTCACCGACGGCGACGCCGACCGCATCGGTGCCGTCGACGCACAGGGCAGCTTCGTGAACCCCCACCGCATCCTCACGCTCATCATCGCCCATTTGGTTGAGGACAAGGGGCATACCGGCCGCGTTGTGCGCACCTCGGCAGGCTCCAACCTCCTCAAGCGCCAATGCGCCCGCTTGGGCCTCGACCTCACCACCACGCCCATCGGCTTCAAGTGGATCTACGAGGAGATGCTCAAAGGCGACGTGCTCGTTGGCGGCGAGGAGTCGGGCGGCATTGGCATCCCCACCCACGTGCGCGAGCGCGACGGCCTCCTCATGGCCCTCCTCCTCACCGAGCTCATGGCCCAAAAGGCCCAGACCCTCCAACAACTCGTAGCCGCCCTGCTCGCCCAACTGGGCAACCTCGACTACGCCCGCCGCGACCTCAAGCTCACCCTCGAGCAAAAAACAGCCTTCCTTGCCGCCCACGTGCAAGGTGGGGGAGCTGCGGATACGTACGCCTCGTACTTCTCCACAGCAGGGGAGGAGGTCGCCGCCATCACCCGCGGTGACGGTATCAAGTTCGACTTCACCTCCGACGCCTGGCTGCTCCTGCGCCCCTCAGGTACCGAGCCGCTCGTGCGCGTCTACGCCGAGGCCGCCACCCCCCAGCAGGTCGAGTCCCTCCTCGACCTTGGCGTTGCCCTCGTTACCAACCCGTAGAGCCGCCCCCTGTTTCCAAATACGACAAAACGGGCACAAGGCCCCTCTTTCCCGCTTTTCGCCAAAAATGTTACTATTTGCACACAAAAACTCCGCAAAACCCCTTTACCTCGCCGCTCGGAGGGCGTAGACTGCACAATACATATTTGTTACCAATTTGGTTACAAATGGATGGGAAGCCGACATATGTTCGGTACAGACAGCTGACGGGAGTCGGCATACCAGGAAGGGAGAGGATCATGGAGCTACTTACGGATGTGGCATTCCTGTCGCGTTTTCAATTCGCGATTACGGTAATATTCCACTTCTTGTTCGTGCCGCTCTCCATTGGCCTCGGTCTCTTTGTGGCAATAGCGGAGACACGCTATTTTCGCAGTAAGAAACCAGAGGACAAGGCGGCCACGAAGTTCTGGGCCAAGATCTTCACCACGACGTTCATCATTGGCGTCGCAACCGGCATAACGATGGAGTTTAGCTTTGGCACCAACTGGGCCAACTACTCACGGTTTGTGGGTGACATCTTTGGCGCACCATTGGCGGCCGAGGCGTTACTGGCGTTCTTCCTTGAGTCGGTGTTCCTGGGCATCGTGCTGTTCGCACGTGAGAAGATCTCGCCCAAGCTCTACCTCGTCTCGGCGTGGTTGGTATGGTTTGGCTCCGCACTCAGCGCGTTGTGGATCCTTATCGCCAACTCCTGGATGCAGACCCCGGCCGGCTTTGAGGTACTGCCCGACGGCAGTAAGGCCGTCATCACCGACTTCTGGGCTGCAGCGCTCAACCCCTCCACAATCGCGCGCTATACGCACACCGTCGATTCGCTGCTCATCATGGGCTCGTTCTGTGTTATCGCGATAGGTGCCTACTATCTGCTGCGCAAGCGCACCCCCGCCCAGGTTGCCTGGGGCAAGCAGTTTATCAAGACCGGTCTCATTGCTGGTATCGTCACCGTAATCCTCATGCTCCCGTTCGCCCACCAGCAGGCGGTCGTGGTTGCCGAGCAGCAGCCCGCCAAACTGGCTGCAATGGAGGGACTCTGGGAGGATGGCACCGGTGACATGGCAATCATCGGCTGGGTTGATGAGGCATCTCAGACCACTACGTCGCTCGCGCTGCCCGGTCTTGTTGGCTGGCTCGTGAACGGCGACACCGCGGCGCTGTTCCCCGGCCTCAACACCCTGGAGAACGGGTCTGTGGATAATCCCGTCGACCTCACCGGTTACGACATCCCCAAGGTTGACAGCTATAACGGCGGCATCCCGTCCGTTAACATCACGTTCCAGGCATACCACCTCATGGTGATCCTCTATGGCGCATTGATCCTGTGGCTCATTTTCGCAGGTATCGTGCTCAAGAATGAGAAACTGCAAAAGAACAAGGCGTTGCTCTACCTGCTCATATTCTCGCCCCTCATCCCGTTCCTTGCTATTCAGAGCGGTTGGATGGTCGCCGAGATAGGCCGTCAGCCCTGGGTGGTCTACGGGCTTCTCCAAACCAGCGACGCCATCTCGATGAGCGTGAGCTCGTGGGAGATCCTTATCACCATCGTGCTGTTTGTCGTGTTCTATGTTGTGCTCTTTATCGCCTGGCTGCGCATCGTGCTCAAGCAGATTAAGGACGGCCCGCAACTCGAGGGTGCTCCTGCCACAAAAGTGGTCGCAGATGCGAAGGGTGGTGAGTAGTCATGGAAAACTTCATTGGCGCAACCCCGTTCATTGACCCCGCCCTTATGGATCCCGCACCACTGCAACTGCTCTGGTTCCTGCTCATTGCCGTGCTGCTCATTGGCTACTTTATCCTCGACGGGTTTGACCTCGGCTCCGGCATCCTGTACCCCTT
>JAITNB010000039.1 GCA_031290695.1 Coriobacteriales bacterium
GCAGACGTGAGGAGTTGGGAGGCGTGCATGTATTTGGTGACCACGCCGTTACCGTGGCTTATGACCACCCAGTTGCCGGCCGAGCTGCTGTAGTTTGCGATGATCACAGTGCCGCTTGCAGCCGCGTACACCGGGGTGCCGGTTGGCGCGGCGAAGTCGGTCCCCATATGAAACGAGTCGTCAAACGTGCGGTACCCGTATCCGCTCGAGATCGGGTATCCCGGGCAGGGATGGGTAAGCAGGGGTACCCTGCCTACCTGGTCGGGGGTCACGGGGTTGCCGCCGTTACCGCTCTGGGCGGCCCTGCGCGCGTCCTCCTCGGCCTTGAGGCGGGCTGCCTCGGCGGCGGCTTCCTCTGCTGCGAGCAGCTCGGCTGCCTCGGCGGTGAGCTGCGCGACCTGCTCCTGCATCGATGCGGCCGCGCCCTCCATATCGACCTTGAGCTGGAAGACCGCACGCTCCTGTTCGGCGGCTATCGTCTCCTGCGCGGTATATTCCAAACGGGCGGCCTCGGCCTCGTTGCGCAGAGTCTTGGTCTCGGCGACCATGAGGGCGTCCTGCTCGTTAACGCGGTTCACCATATCCATGGCATTGATAAACTCAGAGAAAGACTGCGCCCCAAAGATGACGTCGAGGAACGACGACTGCCCTCCGCGATACAGTCGCACCGCGCGGTTGCCCAGCCGCTCTTGAAGCTCGGCGATGCGCGTCTCAGCTGCGGTCACGCGCTCCTGGGCCTCGTACATGCGCGCGAGGGCAAGGTTGTGGGCATCGATGGCGGCATAGTATTGGTCGCTCACCTTGTTAAGCTCGGTCTGCAAGGCGTCGAGCTTCGCCATCATCTCATCGGCCTCGGCCTGCTTCTCAGCCGAGGTGACGGCAAACGCCTGCCCTTGCCCCGTTCCAGGCGCAAAAATAGAAAGGGGGATAAGTGCAAGCGCCATCAAGGCACACAGAATAAGCGATAAAAAATCACGCGAGAGGCGTTTTCTACTTTTAATCAACGGTCACACCTTCGTTCCTCTTAGATCATAGGAAACATCATAATACCATAAAACCTACCGTTTCACCAATTTTCTGTAACAACTGTTAACTAGTTGTTAGCTAGCAGTTCACTGGCCACAGGGGCTGTGTTCCCCGGCCCCCACCGACAGCGCCCAAGCAGTAGCCAGACTGCAACTGCCCCCGCGCCCCTGCCCGCGAATCAAGTGTGGTACGATAGCTCTCCCAGACCAGTTTGGAGTCCCCTGTGGCCGATGTTGCCCCTTTCTCATGCCGCCGCCCCATCCCCCGCCTTGCTTCCGAGGTCGCCGCCCTTCCCTACGACACATTCAGCCGCGACGAGGCTGCCCAGGAGGTATCCCGCCACCCCCATTCCTTCCTGCGCATCGACAAGTCGGCCGCACTTCTCCCCAACACGGTGGGCGAGTACGACCCCCAGGTCTACACCAGGGCCCATGAGCTCCTTGACCAGGACGAGGCTGCGGGCGTCTATATCCAGGACCCCATCCCCTGCTATTATGCCTACCGTCTCATCAAGGACGTAGGCTCCCCCCACCAGCACGCCCAGACCGGCATCGTCGCCTGCGTCTCGATAGACGACTACCTCAACAATGTGGTCAAGCGCCATGAGAACACCCGCGCCAACAAGGAGCAGGACCGCGTCGACCATATCACTGCACTTGGCGCCCAAACCGGCCCGGTCTTCCTCGCGTACCGCTCCCAGCCGGCCATCGACGATGCGGTAGGCCAGGCAACCGCCACCGCGCCCCTCTACGACTTCACCGCCGCCGACGGCGTACAGCACACCGTTTGGCGCATCGACAGCGCGCCCGCCATCGCACGCATCCAACAGGCCTTCGCCGCCCTCGACCGCATCTACATCGCCGACGGCCACCACCGCGCCGCCGCCGCCGTCGCTATCGGCCTGCACAACCGCGCTGCCACGGCCGCCCCCCAGCCCAGCGACCACTTCCTCGCGGTACTCTTCCCCTCCAACCAACTGCGCATCCTCGACTACAACCGCGTGGTCTTCGACCTCAACGGCCTTGCCCCCCAAGCCTTCCTCGCTCAAGTCGCGGAGAAGTTCGCCCTCACCCCCGCCCCGCACTCCCCCTACCGCCCCACCAAAAAAGGCGATTACGGCATGTACCTGGGTACCTCCGTACCGTCATCCGTGGCGCAGGACGCCGAGCCTCTTTGCACAAAGCCCAGCCCCTCAAACCCTGGGCCTGAGCAGCAGGCCAGCACTCTTTCTCCTGGTACCTGGTACCAGCTCACCATCCGTGACGAGTACCGCACCAGCGACCCCGTGCGCGGCCTCGATGTCGCACTCCTCCAAGACAATGTGCTTGGCCCCATCCTTGGTATCGACGACCCCCGCACCAGCAGCCGTATCGCCTATGTGGGCGGCGTCCGCGGCTTGGGCGAGCTTGAGCGCCGTGCGCAGTGCGAGGATCCCGGCCCCGCGGTTGCCTTCGCCCTCTACCCCAGCTCCCTCGACGAGCTGTTTGCCGTGGCCGACGCCGGTGCGCTCATGCCCCCCAAGTCGACTTGGTTTGAACCCAAGCCTCGCAGTGGCCTGTTTATCCACAGCATCCAGGAAGACATCGGCCAACCCCTGTCTCCGCCATAAAAGGGCAACCAATCCACAATTTCCCTATCTTTGCTATACTTTGCTATTGACAAAAATCCGCGTGAACACAGAGTGACCGTAAAGGATGCAAGGAACCAATGAAGCGCCCCAGGAACGAAGCGACCGATTACAGCCGAGAGGCAACCGTGGCAAAGGCCCAGAACAAGAAGAGTACCTCAACCAAGAAGCGCCTGCTCGCTGGCATAGGGGTTGGCCTCGTCATCATCATCGCCGCCGCTGTGGTTTGGGTGGGGCTGTTTATCCAGCGCGTTGACGGGAACATAGCGATGGACAAGTTCTCGCTCGAATCCCTCATCCCCGTTCTGGCAGAGCCCGAGACCCCTGAGGAACCCTATTACGTGCTGCTCATCGGTTCCGATTCGCGCGATCCCGGGAATGCGGCAGACGGCCGCAGCGACACCATCATCCTCACGCGGGTCGACCCTGTGACAAAACAGGCCACCCTGATCTCGATCCCGCGTGATGTCGAGATCGAGCTTGCCGGCTACGGCACCCAGAAGATAAACGCCGCCTTCACCTATGGCGGTGAGGCGGGGGCTGTAGAGGCTGTGAGCAGCCTCTGCGGTGTCTCCATTGCCCATTATGTGGAGATCGACTTCAATGGCGTGGTCGACCTTGTCAACATCCTCGACGGCATTGATGTCGATGTGCCTGTTGCAATCGAGCTCGATGGCACCTACCTCGCACCAGGGGAACAGCATCTCGATGGCTATGAGGCACTCATCATGAGCCGCTGCAGGAGCTTTCCCACCGGTGACTTCATACGCGTGCAAAACCAGCGTATCGTCTTGCAGGCAGTCGCGAAGAAGGTGTTGAGTGCCAGTGTCCCCAGCATGCCAGGCCTTATCGAGGAGCTCTCGCAGTGCGTCACCACCGATGTGCCGGCAACCGATGCCATCGGCATGTTGCTCAAGCTCCAGGGCATGGATACCAGCACCATGTACATGGCGACCATCCCGTCATATCCCAACAACCATGACGGGGTCTCCTATGTGGCGGCAGACCGGGACGCGCTCAATGAGATGATGAGCCGCGTGGACCAGGGCCTGTCCCCCGAGAACCTCGCCGACACCGCCGCCCAGGACCAATCATGAAAGGCATCGTGCTGGCAGGAGGGTCGGGAACGCGGCTATACCCGCTCACCTTCATCACCTCCAAGCAGCTCCTGCCCATCTACGACAAGCCGATGATCTACTACCCGCTCAGCGTGCTCATGTTGGCGGGCATACGTGACATCCTCATCATCTCGACCCCCCATGACCTGCCCAACTTCGAGCGGCTCCTCGAAGACGGCTCGCGTTTTGGCATCAGCATCACCTATGCCGTGCAGCCACGGCCCGAGGGCCTTGCACAGGCCTTTGTAATAGGGGAGGAGTTCGTGGGCGGCAGCAGTTGCGCGCTCGTCTTAGGCGACAACATCTTCTATGGCAACCATTTGAGCGACACCCTCGCACAGGCAGCGAAAAAGGAGCAGGGCGCGACGGTGTTTGGCTACTATGTTGACAACCCCAGCGAGTTTGGCGTCGTCGAGTTCGATGCGGCAGGCAAGGTGATCTCTCTGGAGGAGAAGCCGCAGAACTCCCGGTCGAACTACTGCGTGACCGGCCTCTACTTTTATGATAACCGGGTATGCGACTTCGCCAAACAGGTACAACCCTCTGCCCGCGGGGAGCTTGAGATCACCAGCCTCAACTGCAGGTACCTCGAAGAAGGGACGCTTGAGGTAGTGCCGCTTGGCCGCGGCAACGCTTGGTTTGACACCGGCACGGTAGACTCCCTTTTTGAGGCAAGCGACTTCGTACGCGTCATCCAAAAGCGCCAGGGACTGGTTTTGGCGGCCCTGGAGGAGATCGCCTACCGCAACGGCTGGATCGACCATGAGCAACTGCTCGACTCCCTCAACAGGTATGGCAAGTCCTCCTATGCCGCCCATCTGCAAAATGTAGCCGACGACCGCGTTCCCCAACTGGGGTAGCGATGAACATCCTTATCACCGGCTCAAACGGCCAACTGGGCAGCGAGCTACGCCGCATCCTCACAACGGGTACGGCCCAGATAGGCCCCATCCCACCGGCGTATCACAATGCCAATACCTTGTACTGTGGCGCAGACACCCTCGACATCACCAACAAGGAAGCAGTTCTCAAGACAATCCAGGGCAACGCTATAGACCTCATCATCAATTGCGCCGGCTTTACCGATGTCGATGCCTGTGAGGTGCAGCAGGAGTGCGCCTACAGCGTCAATGCCACCGGGCCACGCTATCTGGCAGAGGCAGCACAGGCCACGGGTGCCACCCTCGTCCATATCTCGACCGATTACGTCTTTGCAGGCGACGACCCCCGCCCCCGGGCCGAGGACGACCCCTGTGACCCACATAGCGTCTACGGCCACAGCAAATACCTGGGAGAACAGCAGGTTGCTGCCCATTGCGCGAAGCACTTCATCGTGCGAACCGCCTGGCTCTACGGCCCTGAGGGAGCAAACTTTGCCAAGACAATCCTCAGGCTTGCCCGCGACAACGGTGCCATCAAGGTCGTCGACGACCAGTTTGGCAATCCCACCAATGCCAACGACCTCGCATACGAACTGCTCAAGATAGCCCAAACAGGCGACTACGGCATCTATCACTGTACCAACAACGGCACCTGTTCCTGGTTTGAGTTCGCCTCAGCGGTTGTACAGAAGGCCGGGATCCCCTGCGAGAAGACCCCCTGCGCCACTGAGGAGTTCCCCCGCCCGGCAAAACGTCCCACGTACTCGGCCCTCGATAACGCCCGTCTGCGCGCAACCATCGGCGACGAGATGCGCCCCTGGCAAGCCGCCCTCGACTCCTACCTTGCCACCATGAAAGGCCCTTCATGAAAACCTACCTCGTCACCGGCGGTGCCGGGTTCATAGGCACCAACTATGTCCTCGGCCTTCTCAGCGCCTGTCAGGATGTCACTGTTGTCAACGTAGACAAGCTCACCTACGCCGCCAGCCTCGAGAACCTCAAATCCATCGAAGGCGATCCCCGCCACATTTTTGTGCAGGCAGACATCGGCGACAAGGCTGCCATCACGCAGGTCTTCCAGGCCCACGACATCGACTACGTTGTCAACTTCGCCGCCGAGAGCCATGTCGACCGCAGCATCGCCTGTCCTGAGGACTTCGCGCGAACCAACGTGCTTGGCACCGTGAACCTCCTCCAATGCGCCAAAGAGGCCTGGCACACCGGCGACGACACCTACAAGCAAGGCGTGAAGTTTCTCCAGGTCTCAACCGACGAGGTCTATGGCTCCCTCGGCCACACTGGCTACTTCACCGAGGACACCCCCTTAGACCCCCACAGCCCCTACTCGGCAAGCAAGGCGGCCGCAGACCTCTTTGTCAAGGCATTCGGCGACACCTACCGGTTTCCCATCAACATCACCCGCTGTTCCAACAACTACGGCCCCTACCAGTCCCCCGACAAGCTCATACCCCTCATGCTCAACAACGCCCTCAACCACCGTAAGCTCCCCGTATACGGTGACGGTATGCAGATACGCGACTGGCTCTATGTTGAGGACCACTGCCGGGCAATCGACCTCGTACTTGCAAAAGGCACTCTAGGCGAGGTCTACAACATCGGCGGCCACAACGAGCACACCAATATCACCATCGTCAACGAGGTCATCAGCTACGTCAAGGCACATGCCGACCCTGCGGTAGGGGAGCACCTCATCACCCACGTGACCGACCGCAAGGGCCATGACCGCCGCTATGGCATCGACCCCACCAAGATAACCACCGCGTTGGGCTGGGTTCCCCAAACCCCTTTTGAGAAAGGCATCATACAAACGCTCCAATGGTACCTCTCCAACCAGGACTGGGTAACAGGCATGACCTCCGGCGCCTATCACTCCTACTACGAAAAACAATACGGAACACAGTAACATGGCTGTCTCTGTCGCCCTGGCAGCGCGCAACGGCAGCGCCTACCTCGCAGAACAGGTGGCATCCATCCTCCCGCAGCTCAAAAGCGGCGACGAGCTCGTCATCTCCGTCGACCCTTCGACCGATGATACCTTGGGCCTGGCCACCCAACTCGCTTCCCAAACCAGCCTCATCACCGTCCTCGACGGCCCCGGCCAGGGTATCGCCTCCAACTTCCAAAACGCTCTCACCGCCTGCACCGGCACCCACATCTTCCTCAGCGACCACGACGACCTCTGGTTTCCCACCAAGGTCTCAGACGTCCTTGAGGCCTTCAAGGCCACCGGTGCCGCACTTATCCTCCACGATGCAGAAGTCGTCGATGCCACCCTCAACACCATCGCCCCCTCATTCTTCAAACAACGCGGCAGCAGGCCCGGCTACACCAGGAACATCCTCAAGAACTCCTACATAGGCTGCTGTATGGCCTTTTGCAGCAGCCTCAAGCCTCTCATCCTTCCCTTTCCTTCAACCATCCCCATGCACGACCAATGGATTGGCCTTATTGCCGAGAAGCACGGCGGTACTTATTTCCTCAACAAGCCCCTTGTCAAATACCGCCGCCACGCCCAAAACGCCACAACTGCCACCCACGCCAGCCTTTCCCAAATGTTGACCTGGCGCAGGGACCTCATCACCCAGTTACAATCCCGCAAACAATACCCCAAGGACCTCAAAGGACAGTCCCATGCCTAAGTTCACCTTCACTCCCACCGCCCTCGAAGGCGTCACCATCATCGAGCCCACCGTCTACGGCGACGACCGCGGCTACTTCATGGAGACCTACCACGAGCAGGACTTCCATGCGGC
>JAITNB010000103.1 GCA_031290695.1 Coriobacteriales bacterium
TGAGTGCGACTGCCAGCAGCAACGCCAGTGTTGTATTGAGGAGTTTGAGCGCGAAAGGGGTGCGCTGCCCGCCCGCTGTCATTCTTGACACTGAGTGTTCTGCAAGAACCTTCGCCCGGGTGTTTGTGCGGGCCATATTATGATCCCCCTCTTACCGTGCTGCGGTTGGTTGCCGCGCGTGTTTGCCTGATGGTACGTGCGGTGCGGTCGTACGCGGTACAGACGCTTGTGGACCGTAGTGCTTACGTACCCTCAAGTGACCCTGCTTGAGTCTTTTGTCAATTGTAACGCCGCGATATTGCCAATGTGAACGTCAGTTTGCCGGTAGCCAAAAGGTTCATAAAACGCACATATTCGAAGGTTTAAGACAGGGTTTGCATTGTTCCGGTCTGGCTTCTGCCACACAAGTACTGCGATTGGAGCGATTCTGCTGGGTTGGTTGCCGATTAAAAGTCCTGCTGATGGAGCAGTGAGATTACTCTGCAGGGCGTTTGACGGCGCTTACGGCGGCGCAGAGGCGGTCGGCGAAGCGGGAGAGGGTCTCGGAGTCGTTGCCGGCGAGATGGATGTGCAGGGCGCGCCGGTCGCGGGACGCGAGCGCGGTAAAGTCGCCCTGTGCCTGGATGGCTGCCAGGCCGCCCAGCGTGAAGTCCTCGCCAGGGATGGCGATGTCGTTGTCCTCGTCTGCGCTGATGAACAGGAACACCCCGGTGTTAGGGCCTCCTTTGTGGAGCTGCCCTGTGGAGTGCAGGTAGCGGGGCCCGATCTCAAGGCAGGACGCGACGCCAAGGCGGCTTGCCACGCGGTTGCGCATACGCTCAAGCGCCTCACGGCGCCCATAGCCCCTGAACGGGAGAAACGCATTGAGGGAGAAGTAGTCGCCAGTGCGCAGCGAACCCAGCAGCATACGCAGGGCATGGTCGACAGAGACGGGGGTGTCAAGCTCGGTCTCTTTGAGAAGGGCATTGCTCATGCGTAGCGTGCGGATGTAGTCGGAGGAGTCGAGGGGAACCGTGGCAAAGTCGCTGGCCTCTTTAAGCCCGTCCTTGCTGGCAAGGAGGGTCTTTACCAGCTCTTTGGTGATTTCTACGTCGGGTTGGTCAAAGGGGTTTACTTCGAGGAGAATCCCAAGGAAGGCGATGGCGTATTCCCAAACGACAAAGCGGGCGAAGACCTCTTTGGGGGTATTGAGGGTGTAGTGGCAGACGGGGATGGTGGGGTCGAAGTTGGCGATGGACTCGGCGAAGCCCTCGGGGTGGCCCACCTCGTAGGTGATGGCGGTGCGGTCGGCGCGCGGGGTGCTGAGGATGCTGGCATCGACCTCGACATTGGGGAGGATGCCCTTGCCGTCCTTGCCCAGCGACTCGGCGACCAGCTGCTCGACCCACAGGCCAAAGACCTGGCCGGAGGGCGGGATGACGAGCGAGAACTTGTCGCGCCCCGTGAGGTAGCCCTCGTGGAGAAAGCAAGCCAGCTTGAGCGCCGGGTTGTCGCGGTCGTCGCGCACACAGGCGCGCTCGGCATCGGCGGCGAAGGCGACGGCCTCCTCAAGGTCGATGCCCACAAGCGCGGCGGGCAGCAGCGTGAACACGCTGAGAGCCGAGAAGCGGCCGCCCACGTCAACGGGGCTGTTGAGCACCGTGCGGTAGTTCTTGTCACGGGCAAGCTGCTCGAGGCCGCTGCCTGGGTCGGTGATGGCGACGAAGCGCCTGGCTGCGCCGACGGTACCCAAGTGCGCGCTCACGTAGCGCCATGCCACGCGTTCAAGCATGAGGGGCTCGACGGTGCCGCCCGACTTGCTCGACACGATATAGAGCGTGCGTGCGGGGTCGGATGAGCCCAGGATGTGGTTGACAAACACCGGCGACAGCGAGTCCATCGTGCGAAACGCCACGTCGTTATGCGTGAGCTCGTGCAATTTGGTGACGGTCATGGACGCCTGCGACGAGCCGCCTTGCCCGATGAGCACAACGGCCTCAAGGCCCTCCGCACGAATGGCGGCGGCAAGGCTTGTTATGTCGCTCAAGGGAAGGGGCGGCCGAGTGCTCAGGCTCGTCCAGCCCAAGTAGCGCGCCGCGTACTCCTGCTCCTGGGGCGAGGTGGAGAAGAGCGTGGCATCCTTTGCCGCAAGGCGCGACGCTGCCTTGAGCGCCAGAAGGCGTTCAAGGCACGCGCAATAAACAGTATCGGATTGCTTGACCATAACAGTCCCGCCTGTTGTTGTGCCAGCAGGGCAGCGGATTACTCCGCTGGGGCCTCGTCCTCGGCGGGAGCATCCTCAGCGGGCGCGTCCTCGGCTGCTGGTTCCTCAGCGGGAGCATCTGCAACCGGAGCGTCCTCGGCTGCATCCGCATCGGCGGCGTCCTCCACGACCGACTCGGCCTCAAGGGGCTCGACGTCGATAACCGCAGGGGCCTCGTCCTCGGAGGCCTCGCCGTCAAGGGCGAGCTCCTCCTCGGCAACAGCCTCGTCCTTGTCCGCAGGTTTTTCGTCTTTTGCGGGCTTCTTGGGCTTCTTTGCTGCGGCCTTGGCGGCAGGGGCAGGGGCGTCTTTGGCGGCCTTCTTGGCCACCGGCTCCTGTACAAGCTCCATGATGACGATGGTGGCGGTGTCGCCGCGGCGCTTGCCGAGCTTGAGGATGCGGGTGTAACCGCCGGGGCGGTCCCGAAACAGGCCCTGGCCAACCTTTGTGAATATCTCGGCTACGAGGTCCTTGTCGCCCAGTTTGGCGATGGCAAGGCGACGCGAATGCACATCGCCGCGCTTAGCCCACGTGATCACACGGTCGACGTCGCCACGTATCTCCTTGGCGCGTTCGAGGGTCGTCTTGATACGGTCGCTCTTGAAGAGGTTGACGACCAGGTTCTTCTTGATGGCCTTGGTATGGCTCGCGCTCGTGCCGAGCTTGCGGCCCTTCTTATAGTGTCTCATTTTGCATAACCCTTTTCTACGGCTTCAGGCCAAGTTCCATCGACTGGAGCTTGTCTTTGACTTCCTCGATCGACTTGGCGCCAAAGTTGCGGATGTTGAGCAGGTCGTTCTCGCTAAACTCGACCAACTGGCGCACGCTGTGGATGCCCGCGCGCTTGAGGCAGTTATACGAGCGCACGCTGAGGTCGAGGTCCTCGACCTGTTTCTCAAGCTCGGTGTTCTTGCCGGGGCCCTCGGGTGCGAAGATGCTGGGGGCGTCTGAGACGACCTCCTCGTCACTCAGCACGAGGAAGGCGTCCATATGCTGCATGATGATGTTGGCGGCATGTACGATAGCGTCGGAGGGGCCGACGGACCCGTTGGTCTCGACCTCGAGCACGAGCTTGTCGTAGTCGGTGCGTTGGCCCACGCGGGTGTCGGTGACATCCATCGTGCAGCGGCGCACGGGCGAGAAGAGCGAGTCGACATGGACGATGCCAATGGGGTCGTCGGGGCGCTTGTTGTGCTCAGCGCTAATGTAGCCGCGGCCCACGCCGATGCGGATGCTCATCTCGAGCCTACCGCCCTCGGCCAGCGTGGCAATCACGTGGTCGGGGTTGACGAGCGTGAACTCAGAAGGCACGCTCACATCGGCACCGGTAACAACGGCGGGGCCCACGGCGCTGATGGTGGCCGTTGCCTCGTCGCCTGTTCCCAGCGCGCCAAAGACGAGGCCCTTGACGTTGAGCACGATGTCGGTGACGTCCTCGATGATGCCCTCGGCGGTCGAGAACTCATGTTGGACGCCCTCTATCATGATGGCGGTCGCCGCCGCGCCGTCCAGTGAGGACAGCAGCACACGGCGCATACTGTTGCCGAGCGTCTGGCCATAGCCACGCTCAAGCGGTTCGACGATGAAACGAGCGAGCGTGTCGTTGACGGGCTCGACCGTAACCTGTGGTCTTTTGAACTCTGTCATCGATGAATCTCCTTTTACGGTAAAGAATGCGGTTCGCGTAGATTACTTCGAGTAGAGCTCGACGATGAGCTGCTCACGGATTTCAAGGTCGATCTGGTCGCGTGCCGGCAATGCCAATACGGATCCCTGCAGCTTCTCGATGTCAACTTCAAGCCACTGGGGTACCTCGGTGCGCTCATTGGAGATAAGCGCGGTCTTGATAACGAGGAGGTCCTTCGCCTTGGGCGACACCGCCACCAGGTCTCCCGCCCTCACACGAAACGAGGGGATGGTGACACGGCGGCCGTTCACGGTGATGTGGCAGTGACGCACCTGCTGACGGGCCTCGTCGCGTGACTTGGCAAAGCCCAAGCGGTACACGACGTTATCAAGACGTGACTCGAGGATGCGCAGAAGGTTCTCGCCGGTGACGCCCTGCTGGCGGTTGGCGATCTCATAGTAGCCGCGGAACTGCTTCTCAAGCAGCCCGTAGATACGCTTGGTCTTCTGCTTCTCGCGCAGCTGGAGCCGATACTCGCTCTCCTTCACGCGCTTCTGGCCGGCCTCGCCCGGCGGGTAGGGCCTGCGTGACACCGCGCACTTATCGGTGTAGCAGCGGTCGCCCTTCAAAAAAAGCTTGTTTCCTTCACGGCGGCAGAGTCTGCAGTCTGCGCCTGTATATCGTGCCATAACGATGTATCCCTTCAAATAAATGCTAATGTAATCAGCAAAATAAAGGCGTGTACGTGTGCGCGGCCCGTGTTAGACGCGGCGGCGCTTGCGTTGCCGCACCCCGTTGTGCGGGATGGGCGTGCAGTCCTGGATGCTCGCGATCTCCAACCCGGCCGCCTGCAGCGAACGGATAGCCGTCTCGCGGCCGCTTCCCGGCCCCTTGACAAAGACCGTCACCTTGCGCAGCCCATGTTCCTGGGCGATCTTCGCAGCGGCCTCGGCGGCCATCTGCGCGGCGAAGGGGGTTGACTTGCGCGAGCCTTTGAACCCCACCGTGCCGGCGCTCTGCCAGGTGATGACATTGCCCTGCGGGTCGGTGAGGGTCACGATCGTGTTGTTGAACGTGGATTTGATGTGCGCCTGTCCTACCGCGATGTTCTTGCGCTCCGAGCGCTTGATTCGCGTACGCACCTGTTTCTTGGCTGCCATTACTTCTTCTTCCCTCCGATCTGCTTACGGGGACCCTTGCGGGTACGCGCATTGGTGTGCGTGCGCTGCCCACGTACCGGGAGGCCCTTGCGATGACGCAGGCCACGGTAGCAGCCGATCTCCATAAGACGCTTGATGTTCTGCGACACTTCGCGACGCAGATCACCTTCGATCTTGAGGTTCTTGTCGATGTATTCACGAAGACGGACCGTTTCTTCTTCTGTGAGGTCCTTGACGCGGGTGTCCGGGTTTACCCCGGTTTCTGTGAGGATCTTGGTAGCGGTGGTGAGGCCGATACCGTAAATATAGGTCAACCCTATCTCGACGCGCTTCTCACGCGGAAGGTCGACACCGGCAATACGGGCCAAATCTGTGCTCCTTCCTTAGCCCTGACGCTGTTTATGGCGCGGGTTCTCGCAAATCACGAGCACACGGCCGTGGCGTCGGATGATCTTACATTTGTCACACATCTTCTTGACCGAAGGACGTACCTTCATGATTCTGTTCCCTTCAGTTCCATTACTAAGAACTCTATCTACACGCCGCAGCCGCAGGCGTTTGTTTTCACTTGTATCGGTAGGTGATGCGGCCGCGGTTGAGGTCGTACGGGGAGAGTTCCACCGTCACCTTATCGCCGGGAAGTATGCGGATGTAGTGCATACGCATCTTGCCGGAGATATGCGCGAGCACCACATGTCCGTTCTCCAATTCGACTTTGAACATCGCGTTGGGCAGAGGCTCAACAACGATACCTTCAAGTTCGATTGCATCTTCTTTACCCAAATAACACTACTTCCTGTTTGGTGGCAAAAACCGACAGCGCTCCATGATAACGCAAACCTTGCGTTATAAACAAGGGATTTATCGGTCGTTTTGCTGTTTTTATCTCCTAATTGAGCGAGAATGCGTAATTTTCGAAGATCTCATAGCTGCCGCTGCTGTCTGCTTCCGGGTCGTTGATCGAGATGTGGCCGCTCACATTCTTGAGTTCGTCGATGCTGCTGATGGATTGGAAGAGGATGCTCCCTCTAAACGTCTCGCCCGGCGCGATGTCATCGAAATCCATGACAGCATCTGCGGTACGGCCATCGATCTTGCAATCCTCGACATAGCACCAGAACTCGAAGTCACTCGTGTTCCTGATGGTGACGTCCACATAGACCTCGCCACCCAACTCGGTGACCGCGCCCTTTGTGATCGTCACGTATTGGCTTTCGACGAGGATGTTTGGATCGGTACTGGGGGACTGGGTGGTGACATATCCGTTGAGGGCGCCTGAGCTGTACAGGACGGCACCTGTGACGACGGGGCAGATGCAGCACACGAGGACGAGGACGATAACGAGGACGATAACCCAGGTCTTCTTCTTCTTGGGCGGCTGGGCTGCGTAGGCACTGGGAGCGCCTGGCTGACCTGGTTGCATTGGGGGGATGCCTGGCTGGGGTTGGGGCGCGCCGTAGGGCTGCGGTGGCACATAGGCGGTTGTGGGGGCGCCCTCCGTGCCGTAGGGCTGCGGGGGCACATAGGCCGTCTCGGGGGCGCCAACGGGAGCGACTGGCGTGCCATAGGCGTCGGGAACGGCCGTCTGCTGGGGCTGGGGGGCATCATAGGGCTGCGGCGTGCCGTAGGGCTGGGGTGCGTCATAAGGTTGCGGCGTGCCATAAGGTTGCGGGGGCGCATAGGCGGTGCTGGGCTGTGCTGACATAGAGGGCGCGCTGGGCTGAGGCGTCGTGTAGGCACCCACTGGCTGCGGCGGCTCATAGGCGCCCACTGGCTGCGGCGACGTGTAATCGGTCACGGGGGCCTCCTGTGGCACGGGCGCGTCGAGAGCGACGGGATGGCCGTCAAGGGGCGAGGGCGGAATCACAACGGGCGCGGCAAGCGGGAGGGGCGCTACTGCGGCGGGCTCGTCCTTGTCCGCAGGGGCGTCTGTGGCGGCGGGCGGCGCAAACGGCTCGGCGGGCTCGGCGGGCGCCAGGGGCTCGGCCGGGGTGATGGGCTCGGTTGAAGCAACAGGTTCAGCGGGGCTTCCACAATAGGTGCAGAACACAGCCTCGTTCGAGATTTCCTTCCCACATGTCTTACAAATCATTCCCGTCCCCTTTCAAAGACGCTGCGTCCCTTTGGCCGCAACCGTACGTGTCTCGCCTATGATACTGGAGTGCGGGCAAAAACTCCAGAGCGCGGTGAAATGAGACGCGACTGGTTACCATTACATCAGGCTACTGGCCACAGCCTTCACATGCTTGAAACACAGTGGGGGTATACTTGCGGGCATGACGATTACCCAGCAGTGAACGGGGGACGGTTTGACTTCCATAGCAACCTTTGCCAGCACGCCCGCGGCGGGCATTACCGCAGCCAGCATTGACCCAACACACATCGCCGCAAGTGAGCGCTTTCCCGGCGGCGCGCTGCGGCAGGTGGTGCTCGCGTGTGCCGTGCCGCTTGCAACGCCGCTGGGAGCACTGGTGCCGCAGTACCGCGACGACCCACAGCGCAAACGGCTCACACGCTCGCTCACCTTCTACGAGAGCGGCGCCCTGCGAAGCATCGTGCTCGAAGACGTGACGTGGATCCCCACCGGCGTGGGCACCGTCCCCGCCGAGCTCATCACCTTCTACGAAAGCGGCGCCCTCAAACGGGTACTCCCCTCGTATGGCTCCCTCAGCGGCTTCTGGACGGAGAAGAACGAGTACGACTTTGTCGCGGCCGCCCCGTATGCGCTGCCGTTTGGCGTGTTCACCCTCAAGGCCATCAATATCGCATTCTACGAGGGCGGTGCCTTCAAGAGCATCACGCTGTGGCCGTTCGAGCGGCTGGAAGTACCCACGTCGCTGGGGTTGTTGCCCATACGGGTAGGCTTCTCGTGCTACGAGAACGGGGCGGTCGCATCGCTGGAGCCCTTGTGGCCGCTTGAGGTGGCGACCCCGGTGGGAACCGTCGTGGCCTTTGACCCCGAGGCGATGGGCATGGACGGGGAGAGCAACTCCCTTGGCTTCTGGCCCAGCGGAGCCGTGCGCACCGTGCTCACGGTCGCGAGCGCCGTGACCGTGCGGCGGCGGGGTGACGGTGCCGTTGTCGCCGTCTTTGAACCACAGCCCACGTTGTCACACTACCATGACAAGCTGACGCTCGAGCCGCTGCGTATACGCTTCGAGGAAGGCTTTGTGAGGTTTGGGGCGCGGGAGGACTCAGAGGAAGACCCGGTCTTCTCCGCAGGGTCCTATAGCTTCGAGGCCGTGCCATTTGCGAACGAGGGGTTTGCCTTGGGGTGCCTGGGGTGTTAAGTGGATGAGGTTGACGAGCTTGTTATGCGGGGTGGGACAGGCCTTGCGAATCCGCTATCGAGGAGATCAGGCCAAGACGACCT
>JAITNB010000104.1 GCA_031290695.1 Coriobacteriales bacterium
CGCCGTAACGGGGAAATGGATGCGGTCGAGGTATGGATAAGAAGACCAAGAGACGTCTTTTTGTGGTGACACTCGTTATTGTTGTGGTGCTGCTCACGGTGTTGGCGTATGTGGGCGCGGGCGGGGCGTCGCAGAGCATCACGTTGGAGCAGGCTGCCTCAGGCAGCTACGATGGCGAGCGTGTGCAGGTGCAGGGTACCGTGGTTCCCAACTCGTACACCAACACCAGCACCCAGCTCACCTTTGCCATCTTCGATCCCGAGACCCCTGCCTCAAAGACCCTTGACATCATCTATGAAGGAGCGGTGTCGGCGACCTTTGGCAACGGCATCGTGGCGATATGCACGGGCCGTCTTGACGAAGCGGGTGTGTTGCATGCGACTGAGATGGTGACCAAATGCCCGTCTAAATATGAGAGCGCCGAGGGCTCGGTGACCGCCGAGTACCTTGAGGAGCGCGGTGCGCAACTCGTGGGGCAGGAGCTCAAGCTTGCGGGGTACATCAAGGCTGGGACGCTTGTGGCGGCCGGCGGGCCGCAGCGTTTTGTGGTCTACTCGCAGGGGGGAGAGGTTCCCGTTGCCTTTGACGACGCGCTGCCCAATGAAGTGAAAGAGGAGTCCTCGGTGGTCGTGAGCGGGGCGCTCGATGCCAACGGGGTGTTCCAGGCAACCGAGGTTGCCCTTGAGGAGGTCAAGTGATGGCGTTACTGGGGCAGATACTACAGATACTCGCGCTGCTGACCGCTGCTGTTGCGGTTGTGCTGCTCATGGCGGGGCGCGTGATGGAGAACGGGGCGCGGAGGGCGCAGACTGCGGTTGCCGCGGCGGACGCGGAGGTGCTCGATGGGGATGCTCTCCCCAACGGCTTTGGCGTGGGCTCTTGGCCCGTGGTTGGGACGAGCAGTAAAGAGGGCGCGCCTGTGGAGGATGCGCCCGCACGTATCCACGGGTTCATCAATGCGTGGGCGGAGCAGCTTACCAATGGGGGGTACCTGCTCACGATGGGGACGGCGGTGTTGCTCACGTTGTGTGTGGGGATCATCCTGTTTGCGTTGTTCACCAACAACTTCTCGCTTGAGTACGTGGCGCGCAACCACTCCGATGGGGGGTGGCTGTACAAGCTGGCGGGGCTGTGGGGAGGCAGACAGGGGTCGCTGCTGTTCTGGGGGTGGCTCATCAGCCTGTTCACGACGTGGGTGGCGTATAAGCGTATGCGCGTGACCGACGACCTCTCCAACATGGCGGTTATGGTGGCGCAGCTGGTGCTGGCGGCGTTTGTGGGGGTCCTGGTCTTCTCGACATCCAACAACCCGTTTATTGCCATCAACCCGCAGTACCTTGACGCGCAGGGCGGCCTCACGGGGCCGGCGGCGGCGTGGGGGATGAACCTGCTGCTTGAGCACTGGGCGATGGCGATACACCCGCCCACGCTGTTTGTGGGATATGCCGGGTTCACAATCCCCTTTGCGTATGCGCTTGCGGCGCTTATCGTCAACGACCCGTCCAAGCGTTGGGTAGAGCTATGCACCCGCGTTACCGTGTTGAGCTGGTTTATGCTGGGCGTGGGTATTGGGCTGGGCGCTGTGTGGGCGTATGTGGTGCTGGGCTGGGGCGGCTACTGGGGCTGGGACGCTGTTGAGAACGCGAGCCTGCTGCCGTGGCTTGTGGGCGTGGCGCTCCTGCACACGTTCACGGTCTACCGCAAGCGGGGGGCCTTCAAGCGTTGGGGTATCCTCGGTGCGTGCGTGGCCTTTGCCTTTGTTATCCTGGGGACTTTTATCACACGCTCGGGGATTGTGCAGAGCGTACATGCGTTTGAGGGTGACCCGGTGTCGCTTGTGCTGTTCCTCGTGCTCATTGGGGCGTCGTTGCTGGCGGGCATCGTGGGGCTTGCCCTGCGCTGGAGGAGCTTCGCGTCTAACGACGAGCTGTCGTCGTTCATCTCCAAGGACGCGGCCTACTACTTTAACAATGCCATCATGGTCATCGCCGCAATATTGCTAGCGTATATGACAATTTCGAGCGCGCTCCCGCAGTGGCTCTGGTTTGGCGGGCAGACCCTCAACGCCGGCGTGTACAACAGCCTGGCTCGGCCGGTGGGCGTGCTGTACTGCCTCATCCTTGCCGTATGCCCCCTGTTGGGCTGGGGCCGCACCGAGGGCAGGGAGTTCCTGCGCAAGATACGCATCCCCGGCCTCTGTGCGGTGGTGGTCTTTGCGGCGCTTATGTGGTTCTTCTTCGCCGACCTGTTGCCCATCTACAACGCGACCATAGCAGCCGGCGGTGCCGCGGCTGAGGACCTCATGGCCTATGGCCCCGCCTGGTATTACAATGGGTTGGCCATCGTTGCCTTTGCGGTTGCGTCGCTTATCGTGTGCAACACGCTGTTCCTGTTCACCCGCGGCGCCAACGAGCGCAAGCGCAACCTGGGCGAAGGCTTTCTTAGAGCGCTCGTGAACATCTTTCGCAAGGCACCCGTGCAGGTGGGCGGCTACCTGAGCCACCTGGGCATCGCGCTGTGCCTCATCGGCCTCGTGGGGTCAAGCATGTACGTGAGCGAGACGCGCGTCGCCGTCCCCGAGGTCGAGGGCTCCACCTTCACGGTCGAGCGCTACACCCTTGAGTATGCCGGTTATACCAACGAGACCCTGCCCAACGGCGACGAGGTGCTCTCCACGCACTTCAAGGTGTATGGCGAGAGCGGCTGGTACCTGGGTACCGTGTCGCCCGGGGCCCAGTTCTCAAACGCGACCCAGCAGCAAAAGCTCCTCGCCGGCACCTTGGGCGCGCCCACTCGCGACCTGTTTGTTGTGTTCAACGGCCTCGACACCAACGATAACCTCTCCATCGACGCCAAGGTCAACCCCTTCATCAGCTTCGTGTGGGTGGGCTTTGCCTTCCTCATAGCAGGTCCTCTCATAGCCGCCCTCGCCCGCCGCCGCTTCTCCGTTGACCAGGAGGCCGCCGAGGAGGAGGCAAATGTTGCTGGGGACGTTGCTGGGGATGCCCTTGGGGATGCAGATGTCGTCGAGGACGCGGGTAGTATCGAGGAAGATGCGGATAAGCCCGAGGCCCCCCAAGCATGACGCTCGCCCTTGACACCAGGGACCTCACGCGCACCTTTGGGCTGCGCAAGGCACTCGACCGCTTGAGCTTCACCGTCCCCGAGGGTGCCTTCCTCACGGTCTTTGGCCCCAACGGTGCCGGCAAGTCCACGCTGTTGCGCATCCTCACCACCCTCGACCGCCCCACCAAAGGCACCGCCGAGGTCCTCGGCCTTGACACCCGGGAGGAGGCCGGTGCCATACGCGCGCGCACTGGCTACATCTCGCACAACCCCATGCTCTACGCCGACCTCACCGCTGAA
The DNA here is from genome assembly GCA_031290695.1 of Coriobacteriales bacterium. Next base: position 3,367 of record JAITNB010000104.1, read on the forward strand.
GAAAACCTGCTCTTCTCCGCACGCCTCTATGGGGTTCCCAACCCCAAACAACGGGTGCGCACCCTGTTGCAGGGTGTCGAGCTTGATCATCGGCGCCTCGATGTTGTGCGCACGTTCTCGCGTGGCATGTTGCAGCGCCTCTCCATCGCCCGCGCGCTCCTGCACGACCCGCAGCTTATCTTCCTCGACGAGCCCTACGCCGGCCTTGACCCCCACGCCGTGCGCATCCTCAACGACCTGCTGGCGGGCATCCGTGCCGGCCACAGCTTTGTCATGGTGAGCCACGACCTCACCAAAGGCTACGAGCTCGCAAGCCACATCCTCCTGCTCGAACGCGGCCGCAAGGTATTCTTTGGCGAGAAGGGCGAGATTGGCCTTGAGGCCTTTCGCACCCTCTACTACCGCACGGTAGGGGAGGGTGCCGCATGAGCGCCCCTTCGATGCTCGCGCACTATCGGATCCTGCTTGCCAAAGACCTCCGCATCGAGTTTCGCACCAGGGAGATGCTCACGTCGATGGGCATCTACGCCCTGCTCGTGCTCGTCGTCTACGGCGCCGCGCTCGGCCAGGCATCCTGGGGCTTTGGCATCCTGCAGATAGCGGGCGGCCTCCTCTGGGTCGTCGTCGTGTTCACGTCGCTGCTGGGCCTCAACCGCTCCTTCTCGCAGGAAAAGGAGTTCGCCGCCCTCGACAGCGTGCTGCTCGCCCCCCTCGACCGTAGCGTCATCTTCCTCGCGAAGATGACCGCTAACGTGATCTTCCTGCTTGCCGTGCAGGTCATCGCTGTGCCGCTTTTCGTGTTCTTCTTCCTTACCTCCACCACCCCGGCGGCCACCGCTGCCCTCATCGTGCTCCCTCTGCTCGTGGGCTCGCTGGGCATCGCGGGCATCGGCACCCTGCTCGCCACCATCACCATGCACACGCGCGGCAAGGACGTCCTGCTTGCCGTGTTGTTTATCCCGCTCGTCTTCCCGCTGCTCTATGCCTGTGTGGGCGCCACCTCAATGGCCCTCCTCGGCACCACCGACGACCCCGGCGCCCTCTGGCGCGCCCTGGCCCTCGCCGGCGGCTACGATGTCGCCATGATCCTGCTCAGTTGGGTGCTATATGACTTCATCATCAGTGCGTAAGGCTCCCTGTGAGCGGCGTAAACGGCTTCAAACAGAACCCCTCGTTCAGTCGCGTATTCATATACGCTCCTGTCACTCGGGAACCTGTTTTCAACCGTTTCCACTCGCTCACAGGAAGCCTTTGGACAGGTAAGAAAAGGAGCCACATGAAAAACCAGAACCTTGCGGATAAGATCGCTCCTGTTGCCCTCATCACAGGCGGCGTGCTCACCACGGTGGCGTTCCTGCTCACCTTCCTGGTGGCGCCGCTCGTTATAGGCGCGGAGGTTAACGGTACCGAGGTCATCGGCGGCGAGGCGGTGTCAAACAAGCTGTTGCTCTCGCAGAAGATATTCTACTTTCATGTGCCGGTGGCCGTGGTAAGCATCGGTGCGCTGGTGTTCACCGCCTACTACGGCATCCGCTACCTCATGACCCGTGACCTGCGCTTCGATACCCGCTCCCGCACCGCCACCGAAATATCCCTCGTATTCATCATCATGACTATGATCTCGGGCGACCTCTGGACGCGGCTCGACTGGGGCATGTGGTGGGTGTGGGAGCCGCGCCTCACCACCTACTTCATCCTCATGCTGCTGGTGATTGCCTACTTTATCCTACGTACAGCCGTCGACGCACCCGAGCGCAAGGCCACCTTCGCCGCGGTCCTCGGCCTGCTGGCCTTTGTGGACGCGCCCCTCACCTTCATGATAACGCGCCTGGTTCCCAGCGCCATCCACCCCGTGGTCTTTCGCACCGACTCCGGCCTGCCCCCCGCCATGCTCGCCCCCTTCCTCACCGCGCTGTCTGGCATGGCCCTCATAGCCTTCGCCGTCTACCGCCTGCGCCTGCGCCAGGCAACCCTCGCCACCCGCCTCGAGGCTCTCAAACTCGCCCTGGAAGAAGATTAGGAGAACCCCATGAACCCCATCCTCGAAGAAATCTACTCCACCGTCCTCCCCGCCGCCCCCTTCCTCATAGCTGCCTACGCCCTCATGTGGGTAGTGCTCCTCATCTACATCCTCATCATCACCACCCGCCTAC
>JAITNB010000117.1 GCA_031290695.1 Coriobacteriales bacterium
GGAGAGCACTACCTTGACACGGTAGGGGTCATTGGTTCAAATCCAATATCGCGCACCATCGGCACAACTGGCCAGGAGGATACCCTACTCCTGGCCTTTTTAAGATAACCGTTGGGAGATGCTGGGAGATGCCACATGTCCTCATCATAGGCGGGGGAGCTGCTGGTCTGGCAGCGGCCATCACTGTTGCCCGAGCAGGAGCGCAGGTAACGGTTGTGGAGAAGGCCGGGCGTGTGGGCACGCGTATCCTCTCCACAGGAAACGGCCGCTGCAACCTGAGCAACAGTGCGCTCGACACCAGTGGGGGCTGTGCCGCCTACAACGACCCCGCTTTCGTGCGGCCGGTGCTTGCGCGTGTCACCTGCACTGCGGTACGGGAGTTCTTTGCAGGCCTTGGGCTGCTCACCGTTGCCGATGACAGCGGGCGCGTCTATCCACGCACCAACACCGCGCACTCCGTCCTCGACGTCCTGTACAGTGCCGTTGGCCGCCTTGGGGTGACGGTTGAGTGCGGTCGTGGGATACACACCATCACGCCCGTTCACGCTAACGGCACCGCGGTCACGGGCTATGAGGCACTCGATGAGGTGGGACACACCCACATCGCCAGCCGCCTCATAATTGCTTACGGTAACAGCACATTTACACAAGCCCTCGATGCCCAGCCGCAAGCCGTGCGCGTTCCGGTGCTCGGCCCGCTCAAGGCCAGACGCGACGCAGTCAAAGGGCTCGACGGGGTGAGGGCCGCTTGCAAGGCGACGCTCATGCGTGACGGAGCACCCTGCGCGCAGGAGGAGGGCGAGCTGCTGTTCAGGGACTATGGCGTCTCGGGGATACCGGCCTTCGACCTGAGCCGTTTTGCGCAGCCCGGCGACACCCTCAGCCTCGACTTCTTTGCGGAGTACAGCGAACACGCGTTGTCAAGCCTGCTCGAAGCCCGCCAGCGCTGCCTTGCGGGCATCTCCGCGCATGAGTACCTGGACGGCCTTCTCCACCGCAGGGTCGCGCTGGCGGTTTTGCGCTCGCTTGGCATTGCGCCCGATGCAAGCGCCGCCAACCTGCTGCCCGCAAAGCTCGCCTCTGCGCTCAAAGACTACCGTCTTGTCGTCACCGGCGGCCCGGCACGCTCCCAGGCACAGGTCATGCGTGGGGGATACGCGACCAGCCACGTCAACGCCGAGACGATGGAGTCTGCGGCATACCCCGGCGTGTTTATCGTGGGGGAGGCGTTGGACGTCGATGCGCGTTGCGGCGGCTTCAACCTCCATTGGGCTTGGGCGTCAGGCCTCACAGCCGGTGCGGCTGTGTGCGAATGACGGTATGAATACAGTTGGGCCCTCCAGCCCACAGTACGATATGATAGCGCAAACACTTAAACCGATTGGAGCATGAACCGTGGATTTGACCGTTTTCCTCGCCCCCGAGACATGGGTGCAGCTTGTGACCCTCATATTCCTTGAGCTGGTGCTCGGCATCGACAACCTCGTCTTCATCGCAATCACCACCGACCGCCTTCCCGTGGCCAAAAAGCCCCTCGGCCGCCGCTTTGGCCTGGCTGCTGCGCTCGTCATGCGTATCGTGCTGCTCTGCTTCGCGTCGTGGATCATATCCCTGCAGCTCGCGCTCTTCACGCTGCCCTTCACCATCCCAACAACCGACCCCGCTATCTCCGGCAAGGACCTCATACTGCTGGTGGGCGGCGGCTACCTCGTCTTCAAGGGCATACAGGAGCTCAGGGGGAAGCTCTCGTTAGAGGAGGAGAAGAGCGAGCATGGCCACCCAGAGGCCGCCCGTACCACGATAGGGCTTCCCCAGGCCATAGCGACCATCGCCGCCATGGACGTCATCTTCTCGCTCGACAGCGTCATAACCGCTGTTGGTATGGTCGATGTCCTCATCATCATGATCCTCGCCGTCATGATTGCGGTCTTTGTCATGATAATCTTCGCGAACCCCATCTCAGAGTTCATCAACTCACACCCCGAGATCAAGATACTGGCGCTGGTGTTCATCGTCGCTGTGGGAGTGAAGCTCGTTGCAGAGTCTTTGGGCATCGAGATAATCATCGAGGGTACCGAGGTAGAGGTGCTCGATGTCATGCTCTACTTCGCCATGGGCTTCTCGCTTGTCCTCACGCTCCTGCAGATGGTCTATAACAAGCGGCTTCAAAAACTCAAGGAAGAGATAGGCGCTCAAAGACCTCCTCAGTGACGACCAGCCTGGTGGCATTGGGCAGCACCTCTGCGGTAAACGGGGTCGTCGCCCCCGTGGGCTCGCCGTCATGCTGGATACGTAGCGGCGGGTCGCTCTCAACCCGTATGCGACGGCCGGTGTGTATCTCAAGGGCGTCAGTCCTGCCGGGAAAGCCGCCGGTGCGGTCGAGGAAGGCGGCAACAAGGGCAGGGAGGAGCTCCACGGTGTTATGGGGCTTGACGATGACGACCTCAAACAGGCCGTCACGGGCATCGTTTTCGTGGGTTATCGATATGTCGGGGTATATCTTCGCAAAATTGAGGACCAGCGCCGCAATGCCGTCGCACTCGATGGTGCGCTCGTCGAGCGTGATGGTGAAGTGGGCAACCGCTGGCTGGGGGTTGGCGAGCGCGGCAGCCACATAGGCCGTGATCCCCAGGTTCTCCTTGAGGCGTTGGGCGTTCTCCATGATGGCCGCGTCAAACCCCGCGCCGGCGATGACCGCAAACCCCTTGGTTGCCGGCCCGTCAGCACCGTTGAAGCAAATCTCCCCCAGGTCGAAGTCAAGTGCAACCGGTGACCGTGCCATATTCGAGATGGCCATGGCGTATTCGGGTTGTTCGAGGTTCGCGACCAGGAGGTTGCCGGTCCCCGCAGGAAAGGGGAGCACTGGCAAACCGGTTCCCCTCAGGCAGTAGCATGCCGACGCAATGGTGCCGTCGCCGCCCGACACAACAACGAGGTCAAACGCGTGCGCGTCATCAAGGAGCGTCTCGACGGGGGTCGTGCCGTCAGTGTTGCGCACGACGAGCTCGTCACGGTCGCGGCTGAGCATCCTCATGAAGTCAAAGATACCGCCGTCACGGCGCCCTGAGACGAGGTTGTTGATTATAAGCACCTTCATAAAACCACCTGCCAATCCCCTGTCTTTGCGCTATATGATAACTATAGCAAAGTGTTACTATGGTATCCAATATGAAGAACGTCACTGATATGGCTGGCCGTTATATAACCGACCCCACAGACCTTTCGTTGTTCCTTGAGGAGTGCAAAAGGACGTCCCTTCTTGCGCTTGATACCGAGTTTATCCGCGAAAAGACCTATTACCCCCAGCTCTGCCTCATCCAACTGGCAAACGGCAGTGACTGCGCGATCCTCGACCCCTTTGCGCTTGACGACTTTAGCGCACTTAAAGGGATACTGTTGGATACAAGCGTGACCAAGGTGGTCCACGCGGGGGACCAGGACTGCGGCATCCTCTACCATGAGCTCGGGTGCCTGCCCCGGCCCGTGTTCGACACCCAGCGTGCGGCGATGCTCTTTGGGTATTCCCCGCAGCTCGGCCTCGCGGCACTGGTCAAGGCGTTCTGTGCGGTGAAGCTCGACAAAGGGGACGCGCTCACCGACTGGACACGCCGCCCTCTCACCAATGCACAGGTCGAGTATGCGCTCAATGACGTGCGCTACCTGCCTCAGATCTTCCTTACGATGCATACCAAGCTCACGGCCTCAGGGCGCATCGAGTGGCTCCGCGAGGACCTTGAGCGCCTCTCAGACGAAGGGTTCTACCTCATTGAGCCTGGCGAGCGTTGGAAGAAGGTCAAGCATACGGCCTCGCTGTCCCCGCGCCAGCTCGCCATCGTCAAGGAGGTCGCGGCCTGGCGGGAGCTGACTGCCCAGAAGAAGGACTATCCCCGCAAGTGGGTCCTCACCGACGAGCTGGTCGTCGAGATAGCCAAGCGCGGGCCTACGACCATGGACGACCTCTTCCAGATACGGGGGATGCGCGACAAGCTTGGGGACCGGTGGTCGCAGGAGGTCATAGCGGCGGTGCAGCGAGGGCGCGCGAACCCTCCGGAGTTCTGGCCGCAACGCGGGCGCGAGGGAGACAGGGAGCGTGACTGCCGCGACGCGCTCGACCTTATGTCGGCGCTCGTGTACCTTCGCGCCAAGGAGAATCATCTGGCCACGGCCCTGCTCGCCTCGCACGAGGAGCTGGTGCGCATCGCCTGTGGGGATCGCGACGAGGCCCGTGTCCTCAAGAGCTGGCGTCGCGAGATCGTTGGCGAGGAGCTGCTCAAGCTGCTCGACGGCGAGATTGCGCTCTCGCTCTCGAACAACCGTTTGAAGGTTACAGGAATCCCACAGTAGCCGCCCGGCGCTTCAATACCGTTTTGTTTTGCGCTATCATGGGCAAAACGAGAACGGAGACGTCATGTCATTGGGCTATCTTGGGTTGATTGCTGTCACCCTCATACTCGGGCTTGGCACACAGGCCTACATAAAGCACTCCTATAAGAAATGGGACAAGGTTCCCATAACAACCGGAATGACCGGTGCACAGGCCGCGCGCCGTATGCTTGACGAGAACGGGCTTACGCACATCGCGGTCCAGCAGGTCTCTGGCGAGTTGAGCGACCACTTTGACCCCCGCAAGAACATCGTCTCGCTGTCTGAGGGCGTCTACAGCTCACGCAGCGTCGCTGCAACGGCGGTCGCCTGCCATGAGTGCGGGCACGCGGTCCAGCATGCCCGCCACTATGTCCCTGCGGTAGTGCGGGGCGTCCTCGTACCTGCCGTGAACATCGCCTCCAATGCCTGGGTGTTCGTGTTGATGGCAGGGATGATCCTCTCGATGCTCAACCTTATCTATCTCGCCATCATCCTCTATGCGGCCGTCATCATCTTCCAGGTCATCACGCTGCCGGTCGAGCTCAACGCATCGCGTCGTGCGGTCGCCTATGTGCGTGGCTATGGCTTCCTGCCCGAGAACGAGAGCAAGGGGGCAAAGACTGTGCTCACCGCCGCCGCGCTTACCTATGTGGCCGCCGCCCTCTCCTCGGTGCTCTACCTCCTGTACCTGCTGGGCATGGCCCGGCGGTAACTGCGGCTACCGTGGCACCACCACTCAGCGTCTCCCAGGCACTCACGCTCGCAAAAGGGGCGCTTGAGCAAGTATCCGCAACCATTGTCGGAGAAGTCTCAGAAGTCTCGGACAAGCCCGGGTACAAGGCGGTGTACTTCACCATCTCAGACAAGAACGCCGCCCTTCCCTGCCTTATGTGGCGCAATGTCTTTGACCGCTATGACGTGGCCCTGCGACAGGGTCTGCTCGTCGAGGTCTCCGGGGCCTTCTCGCTCTATGCGGCGAAGGGCCGCATGAACTTCAATGCCTTAAGCATCCGTTTGGCAGGAGAGGGAGACCTGCGGCTCAAGGTCGCCCAGCTGGCGCGCAAGCTCGATGCCGAGGGCCTCATGGACGCAGCGCGCAAGCGCGCTGTGCCGCCAATGCCCCGCCGCGTCGCCGTTGTCACCTCGCCGCGCGGCAAGGCGGTACATGATGTCCTCAGGACCCTGCGACGGCGCTTCCCGATGGCCGAGGTCCTTATCGCCGGTGTTCCGGTGGAGGGGGACGCAGCACCGGGCGCCCTCATTACCGGCATCGACGCTGCGGTCCAAGCGGCGGTCGACGTCATCTTATTGGTACGGGGCGGCGGCTCCTACGAGGACCTCATGCCCTTCAATGACGAGGCGCTCGCCCGTGCCATCGCGGCAAGCCCGGTCCCCGTCATCACCGGCATCGGCCATGAGCCCGACAACACAATCGCCGACATGGTGGGCGACTTTCGCGCGTCAACGCCTACTGCTGCGGCGGAGAAGGCGGTGCCAAGCGCTGCCGAGCTCTCCATGAGGCTCGCGGGAGCAGGGCGGGCGATGGATGCGGCCCTCGTGAACGCGGTCGCCCATCTCTCCCAGCGTGTTGATGCGCTACGAACACGCGCGGTCTTCTCCAACCCCCTGTTCCTCTTGTCGGGATACTTGCAGGCATTGGAGCAGACGGCTTTCAGGCTTCACCGCTCGCTTCCGGAGGCACTGGTACAGGATCGGCGCCTACTTGAGGGGCTCAGCGCACGGATGAGGCGTGTGGGCGCGGGCGTGTTGGAGCCGTACCGCGCGAACATGCGCCTGGCTGCCGCGCAGCTCGACTCGCTCTCGCCGCTTGCGATACTCGCCCGCGGGTACGCTGCTGCCTATGACGAGGAAGGGCGCGTTGTGGGCTCGGTCGATACGGTAGACTATGGCCGTCCCTTGCGGGTACGCGTGAGTGACGGCTTCTATGGATGCACCGTCGACACCAAACAACGGCTTTTGGCAGAGGACAACGAAACGGAGGAAAGCGGCCATGAGTGAACCGGGAACAGAGGCCCTGGAGCAGATGTCGTTCAAGGAGGCATCTGAAGAGCTTGAGGGGATTGTGCGCATACTTGAGAGCAACCAGACCGAGCTTGAGGAGAGCCTTGGACACTACGAGCGCGGCGTCCTGTTGCTCAGGACCTTGCAGGAGCGCCTACAGGACGCGCAACAGCGTGTGACGGTGCTCCTCGGCGAGATCGAGCCCGAGGCCGACGATTCCATCGACACCACGCTGAGCTAGCAAGCCACCGATTATCAAGGAGGAGCCATGTCTGACTGCGTGTTCTGCAAGATAGCAAGCAAGGAGATACCGGCGCGTATCGTGTATGAGGATGACGACGTCATCGCCTTCGAGGACGCTAACCCGCAGGTCCCGGTGCATACGCTCATCATCCCCAAGGAGCATTACAGCCATATCGGCGACGACGTCCCGCCTGAGCTGCTGGGCAAGGTCTTCTCAGCGGTCAAGACGGTTGCGGGGATCAAGGGGGTCGAGGAGTCGGGGTACCGCATAATCGCCAACACCGGTGCCGACGGCCGTCAGACCGTCCACCACCTGCACATACACCTCCTTGGCGGTACCGTGCTGCCCATCCGCATGGGCCCTGCCGACTAATCGGCTACGCCCGTCCTGTCCCCCTCTGTCCGAGGCCCCCGCAAAGAGGCACCATATCCCTATCTTCTCAGGATTGTATGTTGTAGGGCCTACCTTTGAATCGAGGAACCAATGAATGTTCTTGTCATGAATGCCGGGAGCTCATCGCTCAAGTACCAACTGGTCGACATGGACCA
>JAITNB010000001.1 GCA_031290695.1 Coriobacteriales bacterium
TGGCCGTTGACTTGGACGTCGCGGTTGTCCATGACGCCCTCGCCACACTTCTCGCAGGTGACGCGGCGTTTGGGCTTGCCGGGGAGGTCGTACTCGGTGAGGTTGACCTCGACGTTTTGTATCTTGAACATCTGGTCATCGGGGATGGCCTGGTAGAAGGCGATGAGCTCGTCGCCGTGTGTGTTGGGGGCGGGGCGGCTCTCGTTGACGGCGATGATGCGGATGGCCGTCTTTTGGTTGATGTCGTAGAAGGTCGCGGCCATCTTGCCAAAGTCGTGCCATTTGAGGCGGCGTCGTCCCAACTGACACCGCGCCACCGAGCACACTGCGTCGGCCACACAGCGGTCGGCCTCGACGAAGGCGATGAGGTCCTTGTAGGCCTCGGGCTCCTCGATACCAAAGTGTTCCAGGCCGATGCGCGTGATGCGGGTGCCAAGAATCTGGCCGGCGCAGAGGTGGCCGTGAAAGGCGATTGCCTGTGTGAGGTCTTCTTCGAAGGTTCGTTTCATGAGCGCTCCTTTGGTCGTGCGTATCATACCATGAGAAAAGCCGCTGATGAGCATGGTCACTCATCAGCGGCTCGTCCGTAACACAACGGAGCATCAACGATAGAAGATGAACACCGAGAAGCTCATAGCATAGAGTATGAACCTGAAAGAGATGCCGCCGATGACGGCGCAAACCGCTCCACCAGAGGCCAGGCCAATGAGGGTGTTTCCCGTTTTCTTTCTAAAGAAGAAGGCTATCGCCAAAGGCACAAGTGCTCCTATGGCAAGTACGCCGCCCCAGAATAGCAGGGCTTCGGGGCCGGTAGCGAAACTGGAGAGCGCTCCCACCGGGTCGTTCAGGGCCTTTGTCGGCTGTGTTGGGTCGAAGTAATACTCTACAAAGGTGAAGTCGGACGCAGCAGCCTGGATGTAAAAGCAGTAGCACAGCGCGACTACGGCGGTTAGGACCCCGCCAGCAATAGAGGTCTTGACTACTATGCCGGTCTCCTCCTCCTTGGTAATGCCCAGGAAGGCCGAGCAGATAAGCCCCCCAAACAACACGGCGTTGGACAGATAGTACAGCCACAGAAGCGGCGTGTTCCACGCGGGGCGTGCCGCAACATTGTACGAGTGGGCCATAACGACCACCAATATCACCGAAATCGCAGCGGCCGCCCAACCAGCCCACGTAGGTATCTCACCCCTTCTTGCCAGGACGATATAAACGATGGCAAGCAGCCCAAAGACAACGATTGCGATCATCTCCTGGGTAATGCCGCTGGTCAGGTTGCCAAAGCCGTTAAAGGCCCGCTCCCAGTACTGGAGGTGCAGGAAGGATGCCACGCCGCCTATGGCCACCGCCACCAGCGCTGCCACAGGGCCGATACTTTGTATCTTGGTGCCTTTCTTCAAGCCGGCCAGCACTCCCGTCACCCCAAAGACGCCGGCACCGATGGTAATGAACAAGGTGAAGATGATCAGTTCCCATTGGACATCCATTATGCACCACCCCCCTGCCACTCTTCTCCTCGTAGGATGTAGAGGAAGCTGGGATTGTTGCCCACGTTGGGCAAGTGATGGACCTCGTCGTCAGCAAAGGGCTTGACGGGGAATTCACAGCCTTCGCCAATCATGTCCCCTAAGACATAGCGGGTCTTCACCATGGCCTCGTAGCTCTTGTCCTCCAGGTTGCATGCCGGCGCCTCAAAAGACAGGAGCCCTTTCTCAACATCGCCAAACCACCGCGCACGTCCCGAGCACTGGCTCACGCACTGGGGCAGCAGGCCTTGTTCGATCATCTGCTCGCAGAGAGTGCATTTCTCAACGATACGCTCCGTCACATTGAGGTAGCGCACACCGTAGGGGCATGCCATGACGCAGAACTGGCAGCCTATGCACTTGGTCTTGTCAATCTGTACCGTGCCGTCCTCCCGCTTGTGCGACGCCTGGGTGGGGCAGACCTTCGTGCACTCAGGCGTCTCGCAGTGCTGGCAGGAGACCGTGAGGAAGTAGGTGTAGACGTCTGGCCACTGCCCTCCTTCTTTTCGGGGGGTCGGCCCAATGCGGAGCGTCTTGTTCCAGAAGCTGCCGATAGGCACGTTGTTGAGCACCTTGCAGCCAACGGAGCAGGCCAGGCAGCCAATGCACTTGTTAAGGTCGGTAGCTATAGCATACTGGGTCATGGTTACACCCTCCCTTCGTAGACAGGCGCCCATTCCTTCAGGCGCGGGTCCGAAGCATCGTGGATTATCTCTGTGCCGTCGTCGCCGCAGGGCACGGGGTTGTTGAACGGCGAGTTCTCGGGCGTCGCCTTGTATATCTTGACGGCATAGCCGCGCAGGTTGGAAGAGCCATACAGGCGGTCCTGCGCGTACTGGTCAACGAGGCAGTTCACCGCGCTCAGCTTGAAGCCGCGGTCGGCCTGCTCGAGTTCGGGGTACCACCATGAGTGCTCGCAGTTTGCCACTCCGGGGGCGATGCCGTAATAGAGGTCGGCGACCTGGCGGATCTTGCACACGGTGTCGTTGTAGTCCGTCTCGATCCAAACCCAGTCGCCTTGCTCGATGCCCAGGCGCTCGGCGTCTGCGGGGTTGATCTCGCAACGCGGCGCAGGGTGCAGCTCTCGGCAGAAAGGTATCTGGCGGTGCTCGGAATGGAAGTAAGTGCCCTGGCGCCGCCCGGTGGTGAGCAGGAAGACGTTTGGGTCCTCGTAGCGCTCGGGCTCGGCCTGTGGGGCGTGCGGTGCCGGGACCCAGCGGGGGAACTCCTCGCCTCTGCCAGGCCACCATGCCTCCAGAGTAGTCGACCATATCTCCTGCTTGCCCGTAACCGTGGCAAAGCCCTGTTTGGGTGGACCAGCGGGGCCTCGGCTTTGAATCAAGCCACCGGTTTGATAGCGACGATAGGTCCCCCAGTCGCTCGGGTAGATAAGCTTCGAGTCCCACCAGCCGTTCTCCTGGAACTGCGCGACGTACTCGGCCCAGTTATCGGTTGGGGGAAACCCGGCGATGTCGTGTTCGCAAACCGCGTAGATGGGGTCGTCGAGGGGCCATTTTTCGGCATCGGTATCGGCCGCGTAGAAGGGCTCGCCCATGGCCTTGTAGAGTTGTATGTAGTGCTCGTAGTCAGACTTGCACTCGCCCGGCGGTTCGATGACTTTGACCGTGGCACCAATATGGCCGCAAGAGCCCTGGGATTTACGCGGCGCGCTCATCTCAAGCCAATGACAGGCCGGGAAGATAACGTCGGCCACGCCATCCACCTGTGGGGTGTGCCAGACATCAATCGCATAGAAGAAGTCGAGCTTGCAGAGCTGCTCATACGTGTAGAGGTTGTTGGCCTGGTTCAAGAAGTCGCCAGGTGCGCCAACGCCGCATTTTATCGGATAAGGCATACCGTAGTTGATGGCGTCTATGACGCTGGTGGGGTCTGACCCGCCTATTGGCCCGGCGCCCATCAATTCGAGGGAATTATGGCTGTTCTCATGGATGGCCTTCGAGGCGTCGGTAGCCATGGGGTTGGCAGTCCCGGAGTTGCCGATCATCTCGCCAAAGGGCGCCGTGGTGCCGCCACGCGCGCCACCGGGCGTGTCCATATTGCCGCACATCGAGCCCAGCAGGTCGCAAGCGCGTTGGTTCTGGACGCAGTTGCAGGCATGCTCAGGGGCCAGCGTGTACTGGATAGCACCGTTGCCGTAGCCGGTCGAGGGGTCAACGCGGGTGGCGTAGGTGGTAGCCGCCTTCCGGATGAGCTCGGGGCTGACGCCCGCGATCTCGGACACCTTCTCCGGTGTGTAGTCCTCCAAAAAGTCGATGTAGCGCTCCCAGACGGTGCGCACGTGTACCGCCGTGCCGTCCTTGAGGGTGACCTTATACCCGCCTTCCTCGGTGTGCAGGGCCGGGAAGAGCCCGTCCGGGAAGGGCACGTAGTCCAAGAGGAAGCCCGGTGATGCCCCCGTGAG
>JAITNB010000011.1 GCA_031290695.1 Coriobacteriales bacterium
CACTACGTGCAAAGATTTCTCCACTATGCGAAATGACGTGAAAGAGAAGGATGGAATATGAGACTCATCTCTTGGAATGTGAACGGGTTGCGGGCAACCATCAACAAGGGGTTCTATGATGCCTTCGCGGCGTTTGACGCGGACGTGTTCGCGCTGCAGGAGACTAAGGTGCAGGAGGGGCAGGTTGAACTTGCTATCCCAGATAGCTATTATCAGACCTGGAGTTATGCTGTGAAGAAGGGGTACTCAGGTACCGCCGTGTTCTCGAAGGAGAAGCCGCTGCGCGTTATTCACACGCTGGGCATCACTCCCGCGAGCGGCAACGTCTTTGGCTCAAGCGACCCCACAGTGGCGGATGCCGAGGGTCGCCTGTGCGCCGTAGAGTTTGAGCGTTACTGGTTTGTGTGCTGTTACACCCCCAACGCCCAGGACGGCCTGGCACGCATTGCCCTGCGCCTCACCTGGGGTGCCGCCTTCACGCGCTTCGTCGCCGGCCTTGCTGCGGATAAGCCCGTGGTGATCTGCGGCGACCTCAACGTCGCGCACCAAGAGATCGACCTCAAGAACTATAAGTCCAACGTGGGAAACGCAGGTTTTAGCGATGAGGAGCGCGGCGACTTTCAACAACTGCTCGATGCCGGGTTCACCGACAGCTTTCGCTTCTTGTATCCCGAGGTGGCCGGCGCCTACTCGTGGTGGTCGTTTCGCGGCAATGCCCGCGCCAACAATACCGGGTGGCGCATCGACTACTTCCTCGTGTCAAACGACCTGCAGGACGCCATCGAAGGCGCCTCCATCTACCCCGAGGTAACCGGCAGCGACCACTGCCCCGTAGGGCTGGTGCTGCGGGGTCTCTAAGCTGTGGCTGCCCGTTTGTGGCTGCCCGTTACCCGTGTTCGAGAATGCGGGAGGCTACCTGCTTCTTGCGGGAGAGGATGCCGGGCATCCACGCGCTGCCGCTTGCGAGTGAGATGCCAAAGCTGCGCTCGACGATGCGGGGATTGCCGGCAACGATGAATTGCGAGCCCTCGGCGAGGACGTCGGTAAGCAGGAGGAGGGCGAACTCGTAGCCCTTTGCGGCTACCAGGGCGTCGAGATGCTCCTGGATCTGCGGCTCGAGCCCGAGTGCGCGGGGAAGCGCGACGGTCTCGTACTGCGCGATGAGCACGGTCTTGTCCGCAAGGCTGAACTCCTTGGCGTCGGCGTTGCAGATGGTCGCGGCAGTGGGGGGCTGGGCGGCATCGCGGCTGCCAAAGAGCTCGATGCCAAATTGGAGGGCATTCAGGCCCAGCACCGCGCCCAGGTAGGCGGTGACCTCGTGGTCGATGGGGGTGGTCGTGGGGGATTTGAGGAGCACGGTGTCGGTCATGACAGCCGAGAGCAGCGCGGCGGCAATGGGTTGCGGGGGCTCGATGCCATGCTTGCGGTACTCGAGCGTGACAATGGTGGCCGTGGAACCCACGGGCAGGTTGATGAATGGGATAGGCTGCGTGGTTTGGATGTCGCCGATGCGGTGGTGGTCGACGACCTCGACGACTTGCGCCTCGGGTACGCCCAGCGCCGCTTGCGACGCCTCGTTGTGGTCGACGAGAATCACCTGCTTGCGCGGGGTGCGCGCGAGGTCGGTGCGGGTGACGATGCCGGTGCAAAAGCCGTCGTCATCGAGTACCACGGCCTGGCGCAGCGGTGCCTTGAGGATGTCCTCGGTGGCCTCTTTGAGCAGCGTGTCGGGCTTGAGGATGAGGGCGCGCTGGTCGAGGTAGCGGGCGACCTCGCGAGAAAGCGTCTGCTGCTTGCTGGTCTCAAGCTCAAGCTCGGAGATAAATATCTCGGCCAGCATACGGGTGGTGAACATGCCCAGGTAGCGGCCGTCGCAAGTGGTGACCACGAGGGCGCGGATGTTGCGCTCACGCATGAGCAGGCCGGCGTCGAGCAGCGTGGCGTTTGTGTTGATGGTGATGATGTGCGTGGTCATGGCGTCCGCGACGGTGGAGAACAGGTGTGCGATGGCTGGCGGCGCCTCGATGCCGTAGCGCTCGAACACCCACTGTGTCTCATGCGGCAGGGGGCCCAGGCGCACGGCCTGGTAGTGCCTGGTGGGGTCAAGCTGGCTCTTGAGGTGGGCATAGGCCACCGCACTGCATATCGAGTCGTTGTCTGGGTTGCGATGCCCAACGACGGTAATGTGGTCCACGGGTGTGCTCCTTTTGCGCAGGTTATGAACAATGGTACCAGTAACGCGCTGATGATTCTACCAGCAACGTTACTGACGGCCTTACTAATGGCTTATTGGATGCCGGATGATGGTCCTCAGCTTCTCGGGGGCGATCTTTCTGGGGTCGATCAGGTAGTGCGAGGCACGGCGCGTTGTGTGGGCTCGTGGTTAATGGTTAGTTAGGCCTTCTGGAGGTTGACGGTGCCGCTGGTTATGTCGAAGCGGTAGGGGGCGGTGCCGTCTTTGAAGACGTAGGTGTGAGGGGTGGTGTTGGTTGTGACGAAGCTGCAGTTGAAGGTGCCGCTCAGTTTGTCGACCTCGGCAGTGAAGCCCTTGCCCTCGGGGATGAGGATGGTGGCATCGCCGCTGGTGAGGTCGACTGACACTTGTTGGGGGGCTACGGCTGAGCGGACGATGGCACTGCCCGAGGTAACGTCCAAGTCGATGCTCTGGTAGCTACCGCTGACGGTTATCTCGCCACTGGTGAGGGCGATACTCAGAGTGCTGGCGTCGAGGCCTGTCGCGGCGATTTTGCCACTGGCGGCGTCGAGACGCGACTCGCTTGTTGTGACCTGCTCAAGCTTGACGTCTCCGGAAGCAATGCTGGTAGTGAGGGCAGCACAGGTGAGATTCGAGACTCGCACATTCCCCGAGGCACAGCCAATGGTCACGATGCTCAGGCCCTGGGCGAGGGCGTGTGGCAGCTTGACCTCTACCCGTTGGTCGTTCCAGATGCGGGATGTGCAGCCAAAGCCGCCTCTGCCATCCTGGATAAAGAGGGTGCCGTCCTGGATTGCCCAATGGACCTGCTCAGAGGTGGAGAGCCCGCTGTTCGAATACTCGACGATCTGGATATCCTTGCCTTCAGAGGAGCTTATGAGCAGATCCCCGTTGAGCCAGTCGACACTGAGGTTCTCGACCGTGGCCTCCCC
>JAITNB010000140.1 GCA_031290695.1 Coriobacteriales bacterium
ACAGGTTGTTGAACACGATGCCGTGCTCCTCACCAAGAACACGCTTGTAATCTGCCTCCAGCCCACTTTGTGCGCCTGGCAGGTAGCCGCCCAACGGATTGTAGACCAGGTTAAGCTCCCGTGAGGGGTCGCTGCCATAACCC
This sequence comes from Coriobacteriales bacterium, assembly GCA_031290695.1. The sequence goes on from JAITNB010000140.1 coordinate 144, forward strand.
ACGGCATTGAGGGCCTTGAGCCCAGTGATCACCTTCTCGAAGTTGTGGGCACCGCGCTGCGAGTCAACGTTCGCCTTAGTATAACAGGGCAGCGAGACGATAACGGTCACCTTGTTGTGCGCAAAGACCTCGACGAGGTGCTGGTACTGTGGCTCAACGAGCAGCGCGGCATTGCTTCGCACCATGACCTTGCCGAGCTCTGCACCCTCCTCGATAAACCACTGCAATGCAGGGTTGAGCTCAGGAGCCCCGCCGGTGATGTCGAGGACCTCAAGGCCGTTCTCCTTAAAGACGGCCAGGCAGTCCCTCATCGTCTGCTCGCCCATCATCTCGGTGCGCTTGGGCGAGGACTCCAGAAAGCAATGTGAGCAGGCAAAGTTGCAGACATAGCCAACGTTGACCTGCATGGTCGTGAGTTTCTCGTTAGTCTGGCCAAAGGCCGGGCTGGCCTCAGCAAGCTTGCTGGCAAACGCGGGGATCCCAAGCTCCGTATAGACCGCCGCAAACTCCTCATACGTAACAGGCATGGCAGAACCTTCTTTCCTTCAAGCTAACCGTTCCAAACCGTAGATGACACCTGACAGTTCTCACCCTTACTAAAAGAGCCTGTCTTATAGTATCATTATTAGATGGTATCTGATAGTTGCTATTCTCTATTATTTTATAGCGCGAGCTGTTGAGTCCCTCTATGCCGGGCCGGCAATCGGTCCCAAACCAGCCCCCCCCTTCAAATAATCTCCATATATGAGTGTTATACTACCAGCTTTGCCATCGCATATAAGGAACGTGATTACGTGGACACTATCAAGAGGTATCTGGACCGCTTCATATTCTCGGAGGAGCTGCCCTTCGAGGCACGCGTGTTGAACATGGTCTGCACGGTAGGATTTATCGCCACCCTGTTGTCGGTAGTCGCCCATGTTGTCGAGCAGTCGAGTTGGATTATCGGAATCATCAAGGTCGTTATGTTGGTCTCGATACTCATCCTCTTGTATGTGAGCAACCGGTTCAACCTCTACATCCAGAGCAAATGGGTAACCGTCGTGGTGTTCTGCGATGTGCTGTTCCCCTTGATATTCATTGCCAACGGCGGCGTACACAGCGGTATCTCTGCCTACTTTGTACTCAGTACCATCGTCATCGTCCTGTTGTGCACGGGCAGGTCGCGCATCGTCATCCTGCTCACCCACTTTGTCATCGTCGGTGCCTGTTACTGGCTCAACTACGCCCATCCCGAGATGATCGTGCCCATCACCGAGTACCAGCAATATGTTGACAGCATCATCACCTTCCTTATCACCGGGGCCTTCATCGGGTTTGTCATCCTCATCCAAAACCATATGTATCAACTTGAGAAGGAGAAGGCATCGATGGCCAGCAAGGCAAAAGGCGACTTCCTTGCGCAGATGAGCCACGAGATGCGTACGCCCATGAACGCCATCATCGGCATGTCTGCCATCGCCAGCGCAACCGACGACCCTGTAAAGCGGGAGCGCAGCATAGCAAAGATCGAGGAGGCCTCGCAGCACTTGCTGGGCGTTATTAACGACATCCTCGATATGTCTAAGATCGAAGCAGGCAAGATGCAGCTCGACAACAGCGATTTCGACTTTAAGAAGATGCTCGACCGCGTGGTCAACGTGAACACCTTTCGCATCAGGGAGAAGAACCAGCGCTTCATTATCGATAGAGACGAACACATCCCCCCGCATCTACGCGGTGACAGCCAGCGCCTGGCGCAGGTCATCACCAACCTGCTCTCAAACGCGAGCAAGTTCACACCGGAGGAGGGCGAGATACGGCTCCGCGCTGCCCTCAAAGGCGAGACCGATACCACCTACACCCTTGAAATACAGGTGACGGATACAGGCATCGGCATATCTGAGGAACAGCTCTCCCGCTTGTTCAACCCCTTTGAGCAGGCCGACAACAGCACCTCACGCGAGTACGGCGGCACCGGTCTTGGGCTCACCATCTCCAAGAACATCGCGGACGCGATGGGTGGTTCGCTTAACGCATCCTCCATACTGGGCGCGGGATCGACCTTCACCTTTACTGCCACGGTTGGCAAGGCAAACACGCAGGACCGCTTGACAAGCGCGGGCGCGACCGAGGACGCCCCCTTCGAGCTCAGCGAGGACGAGGTCTACGCAGACTCAACGATACTCATCGCAGAAGACATCGACGTTAACCGCGAGATAATTCTCGCCGTGTTGGAACCTACACAAATCCACATCGATTGTGCCCAGAACGGCAAAGAGGCGGTACGGCTCTTTGCCGCGCACCCCGAGCGCTACAACCTCATCTTCATGGACATACAGATGCCCGAGATGGACGGCTACGAGGCGACCCGCAGCATCCGCGCCATGAGTATCCCCCCGGCAGCAAGTGTCCCCCTCATCGACATGACCGCCATCGTCTTTCGCGAGGATGTCGAACCCAGCCTCGCCGCCGGCATGAACGGCCACATAGGCAAGCCCTTGGATATAAAAGAGGTCTACACCCAGCTTCGTACGTACCTGCGCCCCTTACAGGGTTAACTGCTCTTTGAATAAGCCGCTTAGTCACACGCCGGTAAGGTCGAAGGGCGGGATGAAGCTCGCCTCAGCCGTACCGCCCTCCTGCATGAAGCTATTGGTCACGCCCAACGCCAACGCATAGTCGATGAGCTCGCCATACTCGTCCTCGCTCACGGTGCGCCGCAGCTCGGGGAAGCGCGCGAAGTCAATCCCCGTCATGGGCGTGTACTGGTTCATAATGCTTAAACAAATAGCATTTTTAGCTACGGAGAACACCGTGCGTATCACCGATTTCGACTCCCCCACCTCCCCCGGCATCATGAGATGCCGCACGATGACGCCACGTTGGAGCAGGGGTGTTGTTGTGTCACAAGGAGTCGCAGCCGTATGACGGGGTTCTTGTGTCAAGCACGAGAGTGACGGGGTTGAAGGCGCGA
>JAITNB010000144.1 GCA_031290695.1 Coriobacteriales bacterium
GGCCATGCGGGTCTTACTGGTTGAGGACGCACGGCGCTTGGCGCAGGCCATCATGCAGGTCTTCAAGCAACGCAACATCATCATGGACGTCGCGTATGACGGTGACGAGGGACTTTCCCACGCACTCAGCGGCGTCCATGACGTTATCATCCTCGACATCATGCTCCCCAAGCGCGACGGCCTGAGCGTCGTACGTGCGCTTCGCCAGCAGGCCGTCACCACCCCCGTCCTCATGCTCACGGCCAAAGGCGAGACGGCCGACCGCGTACGTGGCCTTGACAGCGGTGCCGACGACTACCTCGTCAAACCCTTCGAGATGGAAGAGCTCCTTGCCCGCGTGCGCGCCCTGGGCCGCAGGGCAAACGATTTCTCCAACGGAGAAACCCTGGACTGCGGCGACCTGCACTTCACCCCGCAAAGCCTCAAGCTCCTCTGCAACCACAACAGCTACGACCTCACCCCCAAAGAGGGCCAGCTGCTCGAACTCCTCATGAAGCGCCGCAGCCTTATTACCTCCAAGGCCCTCATCCTCGACAAACTATGGGACTTCGACCACGAGGCCACCGAGGGCAATGTTGAGAACTACATCTCGTTTCTCCGCAAGAAACTCAGTGCCGCCGGCTCGTCAACGGCCATTCGCACCATACGCGGTGCTGGCTACCGCCTTGAGGCAGAGCCTGCCAATGAGCCGGGTGCCCACAGCGACAACCCTCCAAGCAAGAGAACAACATGAGCACACCGGAGCCCCAAACAAGAACAAGCGCACAGCCCTGCGACCGGGAACACACCCGGATGCTCAATCGCGCCCGCAACCGCATACTCGCGCTCAACATGATCCTCACGGGCGTGCTCCTTGCCGTCATGTTCACCGTCATCTACAGCGCCATGTCCGTAAGCAGGTACAACGACGAGCACCAGCGGCTCAGTGAAGCCGTGAGCCTGGGCACGACGTATAAGACGGGTTACGACACACAAACAGAAGACCCTGGTTATGACTATGCAGAGCCCCCCCTCCCGTCTATCGTTGCGACCGATCAGCCCAGTGGAACAATCGTCCCCACGAATTACGTTGTCATGACGCTCGACAACAGCAACGAGGTACTTCACGTCTCCGCGTTCATCTCCCTCACAACCAGCGAAGGCAATGAGCTCGCTCAACGCGCTTTGTCATCCCCGCCAGGCGACCAGATATATTTCAAGGATCGGTATTGGCTGTTCTCTACCATGTCGTCGGGAACCGTCTCCAGCGCGGAGTACTCTACTGGAACCACGAGCAGCACCACGGTCACCTATTTGGTAAACCCCTCCGTCCAATACCTCACCTTCCTCGACATCACGCAGACCGTCCAGACCTTAGACGAGCTACGGCTCCTCTTTGTGCTGGCGGGTGTTGGTATGCTCGTCGTCATCTTTGGCATTAGCCTTCTCTTTGCCAACCGTTCCATACGTCCGCTCAAACAGGCCTGGGAGCAGCAGGCCCGCTTCATCACCGATGCCTCACACGAGCTGCGCACCCCGCTCGCCATCATCAAGTCCCACACCGATGTGCTCAAGGAGAATGTGGATAAGACCGTCGATTCCCAGATGCAGTGGGTCAACCACATCCGCGACGAGGTTACCGGCATGACCCGTCTCACCAACGACCTGCTCCTCCTCGCGCGCCCCCAACAGGACGGGGACCCAAGCGACGCAAGCCTGTCAAAACCCTTCGACCTGGGAGCCACGGTAGAGGGCGTCATCGTCACGATGGAGGCACTGGCCTTTGAGCGCACCATCCAACTCGACCGCGTTATTGCAGCAGGGGAGGACCTCACGCTCATCGCAGACGAGCACCGCGTTAAACGCCTCGTTGTCATCCTGCTCGATAACGCCCTAAAGTACACCAATGAGGGCGGCAGCATCGAGGTAGCCGTCACGCGGGACAAGCACGTCCTCACACTCACCGTAAGCAACACCGGCCCCGGCATCCCCGCCGCCAACCTTCCTCACGTCTTCGACCGTTTCTACCGCGTAGACCCCGCCCGCACTCCCGATGCCTCAACCGCTCCCACCGGCTACGGCCTTGGGCTTGCCGTTGCCCGTGACATCGTCGACAGCATGGGCGTAACCATCGAGGCCACCAGTGAGGAAGGAACCCTCACTGTCTTCACCGTCCGGTTCAGATAACGGTTATACTATAGGCAGATCAAGTTTTGCCGCAGAGAGGGCGAAATTGGTTAGGGGAAGTTGACAGGGTTGACAGTGGGTTGACAGGGGGCGTTTCCCTTCTCAATTTTAGTTGACAAAGGAAACGCCCCTGTTAACTTCTCGCCCTCCTTCTCCACCCAAAGATTGGACAACAACCATGGCACAGCCCAGGATCGCCCTCATCGTTGACTCCTGCACCGACGCCCTGCAAAGCTATGTCCCCGATGTCAAGCTCTACACCCTGCCCCTCACGATTATCTATCGCGACCGCGTCTACCAAGACAAGATCGACATAGACTCAGAGACGGTCTGCGAGCGCCTTGCAGAGGAGATTCCCACGACCTCCCTCCCGACGATTGCCCAGATCAGGGAGCTCTTTGCCCAGGTTCTCGCCGACGGATACGAGCAGGCCGTCATTGTGACCATCTCATCCGGCCTCAGCGGTACTCATAACGCTATTAAGCTAGCATTAGAACAGACCCCCGCCCTCCAACACATCCTCATCGACACCAAGAACATCGCCATCGGGTCGGGCTTCACCGCCATAGCCGCCGGCCACCTCATCAAGAAGGGCGTGCCTTTCAACGAGCTCGAGGCCCGTCTCAGCCACTGCGCGCTGGATGCCAAGGTGTTCTTCTGCGTCGAGACCCTCGAATACCTCAAGGCAGGCGGCCGCATAGGGGAGGTCGTCTACCTCATGGGCAGCGTCCTCAATATCAAACCCATCATCTCCTGCAATGACAAAGGCGTCTATTACGTTGCCAAAACTGCCCGTGGCCGTAAGGCCGCCCTCAAGAAGGCCCTCGACCTTGCCAAAGAAACTGCCGAGAAATACCGCAGCTACAACATAGCCGTCATGTACGCTGGAGCCAAAGAAGATGCGGAGCATATCCTGGCAAACATCAAGGAGCACTTCCCCCGGGTCAAGCACACCTTTAGGGGTACCATCTCCCCCGTCCTCATAGTCCACACCGGCCCCGGGCTTCTCGGCATAGGCGTCCAGGGCCTCGACAGCATCTAGCGTTGGGCATCAATGTCCATCTGCCTGAACCTCCACAGCAGTTCGCTTGTGCCCAGGGCCTCGACAGCATCTAGCGTTCAGGCAGGTAGGTGTTCAGCTTCTCTATGACGGTGCTGTAGTCGAGCGGCTTGCCTATGTGGTCGTTCATGCCGGCAACGAGGGAAGCCTCTATGTCGTCCTTAAACACGTTGGCCGTCATCGCAACTATGGGGATGCTCCGGGCCTTCTCAAAGTCAAGTGCCCGCAGTTGGCGGGTCGCTTCGAGCCCATCCATCTCGGGCATCTGTATATCCATGAATACCAGGTCATAACGCTCGGGGTCTTGCGTAAAGAGCTCAAGCGCCCTCACGCCGTTCTCGGCACAGTCGAGCACAAGCCCGCTGGGTTCCAGGAGCGCGAGCACAATCTCGCGGTTGATTTCCATGTCATCAACAAGCAGCACGGTATAGCCCGTGAAGTCGGCCTCGTAGTCGCCATCTTGCAGAACGCCTTCAAGGGAGGGCCCTGCGGTAGCCTCAAGCTCGTCCTCGCGCGCACTGTCGAGCCGTACTGTGAACGAGAAGGTCGAGCCTTTGCCCGGCTCACTCTCTACCCCTATGGTGCCACCCATCATCTCGATAATGCGCTTGCTTATCACCAGGCCCAGGCCGGTGCCGCCGTAGGTGCGGGAGGTGGAGCTCTCGGCCTGTTGGAACGACTTGAACAACAGCTTTTGCTGGCTGGCGCTGATGCCGATGCCGCTGTCGATAACCTGCACCTGGAGCACGCACCCATCACTGTCTTGTGAGACCACCTGCACATCGAGCGCAACACGGCCCCCGTCGGGCGTGAACTTGACGGCATTGGAGAGCAGGTTCGCCATCACCTGTGAAAGGCGCTGGTCGTCTCCCACAAACCCGGAGGGTATCTGGTCGCTTACCGTGAACGT
>JAITNB010000004.1 GCA_031290695.1 Coriobacteriales bacterium
CTCGCTGAAAACGAGCCACTGGCTCGTTTTCCGGGCGCTCTAACCGTGCAGATTGCGCACCCGAGTGAGCCTTTGCAGCCTTCTCGCTCAGAATCGCCTGAATCGCACCCGTCCCCCGCCCTTCTGCCACAAGCGCTCTTTGGCATCGTACAAGGGGGTACCTTCCTTGACCTGCGGTTGCAGAGTGTGGAGTTGCTTGAGGAGGCGGGTGCTGCCGTTGGGGAGTTTGAGGGCTACGGCATTGGCGGGTACTCGGTGGGGGAGCCGCACGAGGTGATGTTTGAGACACTGGGGACGGTGGCCGCGGCGCTTCCTGCGCATAAGCCGCGCTATCTCATGGGTGTGGGCAACCCTACCACCCTGGTGCGCGCCGTAGGGGAGGGCATCGACCTGTTCGACTGCGTGCTGCCTACACGTACCGCGCGCATGGGGACTGCTTTCTCAAGCGAAGGCCGCCTCAACCTGCGCAACGCTCGCTTTACGCGTGACTTCACACCGCTTGACCCTGCCTGTAGCTGCCCGGTATGCACAGGCTACACCCGCGCCTACCTGCGCCATCTGGTGAAGACAAAGGAGATGCTCGGCGCCATACTGCTCTCACAGCACAACCTCTACTACCTGCTCGACCTCATGCAAAAGACGCGCGCCGCAGTGCTTGAGGGCAGGTATCCGTCGCACGTATCCGCATGGTTGGAGTCTCCGGCCGCGAACGACTATTAGGAATCCAGCGAAAAACCCCTATCAGCGCGCCCGAATAAGGCTATAATACTCCTTCATGCGTACTTAGGGATATGGTCGACACAGGAGAGGAACCCATGCCGGATAGAAGATTCAAACCAAAGAAGCGGCCGTCGCGGTCGCGTAACCATGTAGTATTGCTTATACTTTTAGCAGTATTGCTTGTCGGCTCGGCCTTCATGTTCTGGCCGCTCGACCAGAAGATCAGGCAAGGCCTCGATGTGCAGGGCGGGCTTTCGGTGGTGCTCCAGGCGAGCAAGATCGACGGCACTGCGCCAACCACCGAGGAGATGGAGGCGGCAAAGCAGATTGTCGAGCAGCGCGTGAACCTGCTGGGTGCCAGTGAGGCGAGCGTGCAGATACAGGGTACCAACCAGTTGTTGGTGCAGATACCGGGTATCGTCGACCAGACACAGGCTCTTGGGACTATTGGCACCACCGGCGTGCTTGAGTTTGTCAACGTTGCTGATATTACCGACGAGTCGATACGCACCGCAATCGAAACCGGCAACTACGTAACCCTTGGCGGCGTTATGTACCAGATTGTCACAACCACAACCGACACAGATACCAGTACCGATACCGACACTCCCGCGCCCGCCGATGAGACTACGCAAGACGATGCAGCCACGCCAACCGACGAGACAGGCGCGGACGAGGGCGAGGCTGCCACTGAGGGAGACGAGGCCCCCGTAAGTGACGAGCCCGCCGAAGAAGAGCCTGCGGCCCCTGCCACTCCCACCGCTACCGATACCCCCAGCGACGATGACGCAGCCACCACCGATGACACTGCCGCCGATGATGCGGCCACCACCGATGACGACGCGACAACCGAGGAAGACCTTGGGACCTCCTACTCCCCAATGCGCCTCTTGCCGGGTACCTACACCCCTATCTTCACCGGCGCGAACATAACCAATGTCAACGTGGGACAGGCGAGCGCGACAAGCTCGTACTTCTCTGTCAACCTGCAACTTGACGGTACGGCGGCCTCTGCGTTTGGCAAGGTCACCACTGAGCTGTATCCCACCAACAGCAAGATTGCCATCGTACTCGACGGCATGGTGCAGAGTGCGCCAGCGGTGCAGAGCGCCATCACCGACGGCAGCGTCGCGATTACCGGCGACTACGACCTCGACTCTGCAAACTCGCTCAAGACCGTGTTGCAGTCGGGCTCGCTGCCCATAAGCCTTGAGGTTGCCAACTCGCAGGTGGTAGGCCCCACGCTTGGGCAGGACTCGTTGCGCTCCGGTATACTCGTTGCTATCATCGGCCTCATACTCGTGGCCATCTACCTGCTCATCTTCTACCGCGGTATCGGCCTGCTCACTGCGGGCGCTATCGGGGTGTTCGCGGTCCTCTACCTGGGGATACTCGCCGTGCTCTCGGCAATCAACGCCTTTGCGCTCTCACTTGCCGGTATCGCCGGCATCGTGCTCTCCATCGGTGTCGCTGCCGACTCCTCCATCCTCGTGCTTGAACGCTTCAAGGAGGAGGTACGCATGGGACGATCGGTGCGCGCCGCATCGATTACCGGCGTGAGGCATGCGATCATTACCTCCATCGACGCCGACCTCGTGACCCTTGTCTCCGCGCTGGCGCTGTTCTTCATCGCCGTGGGCTCGGTCAAAGGCTTTGGGCTCACACTGGCGCTGGGCGTCGTCTGCGACATCCTCACGATGCTCATCTTCAAGGCACCGCTCCTGCGCCTGCTTGCCCCCAGGGTTATCACCAAACATCCGGGGTTCTGGGGCGTCAGGGAGGATGAGGCCGTTGCACACGCCTCCGGTGAGTTGAAGCGAGGTGTTGAGAATGGTTAGGCTGCTCAAGCGAGACGTCGACTTCCTCTCGCATCGCAAGGTGTTCTTTACCCTCTCGCTCCTTCTGGTCATCGCCTCGCTCGTCGCGCTGCCGTTGCGCGGAATCAACCTTGGCATCGAGTTCCAGGGCGGCTCGTCCATCGACATCAAAGAAACCGCTGCCATAACCATCGAGGAGATGCGCACGACCTGCGAGGATATTGGGCTGGAGGCCCCCATCATCCAGACCACCGCCGACCCCACAACCGGCAGCAACGGCTTTATCGTACGCATCGCCGAGACCGATGCCGCCATAGCCTCCGGCTATGCCGACCAGATCGTCGAGAAGCTCTCCCTTGCCAGCGAGCAGGCCGAGGTCATGACCATCAGCCCCAGCTGGGGTGCCGAGGTGACACGCACCTCGCTCATAGCCTTCCTCGTGGCCATCGCGCTTATCATTGGCTATATCGCCATACGCTTTGAGTACAAGATGGGCTTTGTGGCGGTTGCGACGCTCGTCCACGACCTCGTCATCGTCATAGGCGTCTACGCCGTGTTCCAGCGCGAGGTCACCCCCAACGTCATCGCCGCGCTCCTCACCATCATGGGCTACTCGCTCTATGACACCGTCGTCGTGTTCCACCGCATCAACGATAACCTGTCAAGCACGGCCAACCACTCGTTCATGACGGTGGCCAACCACTCTGTCAACCAGGTCCTCACCCGTACCATCAACACGACGCTCACCTCGCTCGTGCCGGTACTGGCAATGCTCTTTTTTGGTGGCGAGACACTCAAGGACTTCGCATTTGCAATGGCCATCGGCCTCGTGCTCGGCTCCTATTCGTCCATCGCCATTGCGTCGCCCCTCTACGCGCTCTGGAAGCAACGCGAGCCCAAGTTCAAGAAGCTCCATAGCAAGTTTGGCGACGGCGTAGGCGTCTTCACCATCGAGGAGCAGCTTAAGGACTAGCGGATAACCCCGTGCTCATCCGCTTGCACATCACCCAAAAAACAGAAGGTGTCTGGAATCCTCCGTGGCACCTTCTGTGCTATTCCCCGTCCTCGCCCTCGCCCTCGGGTGCGGCACCTGCGCCCGCTGGCACGGTCCAGGTCACGAGCATGGTGTCGTTGTAGGTGAGGGCGGTGGGGGCGTAGAGCACGCGGGCGAGGGCGGTTCCTTTGAAGTAGAGCTTGCCGGTGAACTGGCCGTTGCCCTCAAGAGAACGTGCCTCGAAGTTGCTGCTGATGCTCTGCCCGCTGTCGCTCGTGCCGATAAAGGCGTCAAGGCGAGTGCCGTCTGCCTGCTCCATGCGCCATTGGGTCGAGTAGAGGGTGACGTCCACGTCCTTCTTGTTGGAGAACTCCACCGTCACAACCACAAGCGGCGTCCCGTCGTAGGCGGTGCCGCCCGTCTCGACCGAGGTCACGGTGATGAGCAGGCTGTCGCTGTCGACGGTGGTGCCTGTGGCAAGGTCTTTAAACGAGGTGCCGTCAGGCGCACCCACCACCTGTGGCGGCGTTGGCTCGGCGGGCTTTGCGGGCTCCTCTGACGGCACCGGTATCCCCGAGTAGATAAGCCCGCCCATCGTCACCGCGAGCAGCACCACAAGCGCCGACCAAAACCAGAGTCGCGCGTAAAAGGGCTTGAGGCTCTTGCCGCAAAAGGGGCAACGGTCAACGTTGCCCACAACCCGGCTCCGGCAGCGCTTACAGCGTATGACGCCGCGCGAGAAGCTGGGAGAGATAGCCATTTTGTCGTTATGGGGCAAACGCCGCTGCCTTTTGTCAAAACGGCTCCCGGCATCGGAGAAACGCCACTCCTTTGAACGCCTGCGTTTTGAGATTGCCACACGACCTCCCCGTAACCCTGTAGGTCAACGGTATCAGAATCATTGCTATACACCATAAGTTTAGCGTATTTGGCGAAAATCTGTCAGAATGGATATGACACACTTAGATGAATAGTTGAGGCGGCATATCCCGTGGAACAGCAGTGGACGATAAAGGCGGCAGACGACGCTGCCATACAACAGGTTTTGGAGACGTGCGGGCTTTCCTTTCCCGTTGCACGCACCTTGGTTGCGCGCGGCATCGACACGCCGCAGAAGGTGCGCGTCTTCCTCGAGCCGTCGCTCGAGCGCGACTGGGCAGATCCTGCCAACATATTTGGCATGACCGCAGTCACCGATGCCCTTGAGGCCGCCATCCGTGCTGGGAAGCACATCCTCGTGTTTGGGGACTTCGACGTAGACGGCATCTCGTCAACGGCCCTCATGCTGCGGGCGCTTGTGGCGCTTGGCGCGCAGCAGACGAGCCACCTCATCCCCAACCGCATGGACGACGGCTACGGCCTCACGCAAAAGGCGCTCGACCGGGTATGCGCGCTTGCGCCCGATGTCGTTGTCACCGTCGACTGCGGCATATCGGCCGGCACCGAGGTCGCACAGTTGCTGGCACAGGGTATCGACGTGATCGTCACCGACCATCACGAGCCCAGCGATGCCGTGCCGCAGGGGATACCCCTCACCAACCCCCGGCTCGGCCCCGGCTCGCCCAGCAGCGCGCTTGCCGGTGTGGGCGTGGCACTCAAGCTCGTGCAGGCCCTGGGCGCGCGGTTTGGCAAGCCCCAGCTCTGGCGTGACTTCACCGACCTTGCCACGTTGGGCACCGTCGCCGACCTCATGCCCCTGCGGGGCGAGAACCGGGCCCTGGTAAAAGACGGGCTTCTGTGCATCAATACCATGCCGCGGCCGGGTATCGCGGCTGCGTTGGCACTGGCGGGATCGAAGACAAAGACGTTGGGTGCGACCGACCTCTCGTTCTCGCTCATCCCACGGCTCAATGCCGCCGGGCGTATGGGCGACCCGTCGACGGCGCTTGGGCTGCTTGCCACCAACGACCCGCTGGCGGCGCACGAGGTCGCCCTTGAGCTTGAGGGGATAAACCAGCAGCGGCGCACAACCGAGGCCGCGCTTACCCAGCAGGCCGTGGCGGGTGCCGAGGCCGCATACGAGGGGCAGCGGGCGCTCGTGCTCGCCGGCGAGGGCTGGCACGAGGGTGTCAAGGGGATCGTCGCGTCGCGCCTTGCCAACCGGTTTGGCGTGCCCACGGTCATCTTCTCGCTTGAGGGCGACGAGGCTCGGGGCTCGGGGCGCAGCGTGGGCGCGGTCAACCTGTTCAAGGCAGTTGAGCAATGCGCGGGCCTTATGCTGCGTTTTGGGGGACATGAGGGCGCGGTGGGCGTCACGGTGCCGCGCGACGGTGTCGATGCGTTTAGACAGCGGCTCGAAGAGGTCCTCGCACGCGAGCCCGAGGAGAACTTCCATCCTGCCCTCGCCCTCGACGCGGCGCTGCGGTTGGGCGACATCAGCATACCGATGGTCGACGAGCTGCATACGCTCGAGCCCTTTGGGCAGGATAACCGCGAGCCCCTGTTTGTGTCCTGCGACGTGTTCATCGCGTCTGCGCGTGCCGTGGGTGTGGAGAAGAACCACCTCGCCTTCGCCGTAAGCGACGGACGCCACAGCTTTGACGCCATCTGGTTCCACTGCCCTAGCCCTGCCCATTACGCCGCGTTAGGGAGTGCCGTCGATGTGGTCTACACCCTCCAGGTCGATGAATGGAACAACCGCCGCAAGGTGAAACTGATGGTGAAGGCCGTCTTTGAGAAGAGCGCGGATACTCCCACGCTGCCAGTCGAGAAGAACAGAGACGCCCCCGCGCTGTTAACCGAGGACCTCGCAGATGCCGCCCTCACCCCCAACCTCGCCCACTGGCAGTCCCTCGGTGCGCGAGGCGCCAACACGCTCGCCACCGAGCTGCGGCGTGCACTTATTGGCGAAGCCCCGCTGCATGAGGCGCAACAGCAGGCGCTTGACTACCTGGCAGCGGGGGAGTCGGTGCTCACGGTTATGGCGACCGGGCGTGGCAAGTCACTCATCTTCCACCTGCATGCTGCGCGCCTTGCCCTCACCACCGGCCAGGCAAGCGTGTTTGTCTACCCGCTGCGCGCCCTCATCGCCGATCAGGCCTTCCATCTGTCAGAGACATTCGCGCGTTTTGGCCTCGCGGTGCGCACCATCACCGGCGAGACGCCACAGCAGGAACGCGACGCGGTCTTCTCAGCCTTGGCCAATGGCACGGCCAACGTGCTCCTCACGACGCCGGAGTTCTTGCAGATACACGCGGGGCGCTTTACGGCGAGCGGGCGTGTGGGCTTCCTCGTTGTGGACGAGGCGCACCATGTGGCGCTGTCGAAGGCGGGCCATCGCCCTGCCTACGCCGCATTTGAAGGCATACGGCAGCGCTTCCCGCAGGCCACGGTGCTCGCGGTGACCGCCACGGCCGGCGACGAGGTGTGCGATGTCCTCGTGCAGGACCTGGGGCTTGCCCATGTTGTCCTCGACCATACCGTGCGCTCCAACCTCACGCTCGACAGCCAGCGTAGCCTCAAGGGCCGCGAGGCCTGCCTTGCCACGCATGTTGCCCAGGACGGCAAGGCGGTGGTCTATGTGAACACACGCGACCAGTCGATAGCGCTCACCCGTATGCTGCGTAAGCGGCTCCCTGCCATGGGGGAGCGCATCGCCTTCTATAACGCCGGGCTCCCACGTGCGCAACGCAAGCAGGTCGAGGAGGGCTTTAGGGACAACAGGCTCGACTGCATCGTGAGCACCAGTGCCTTTGGAGAAGGGGTCAACATCCCCAACATACGGCAGGTGGTGCTCTACAACCTGCCTTACAGCGAGGTCGAGTTCAATCAGATGGCGGGCCGTGCCGGCCGCGATGGCGAGACGGCGGCCATACGGCTGCTCTATGACGAGGACGACGCGGCGATAAACCGCAGGATACTCCAGCAGGGCGCACCGCCGCGCACGGCCCTTGTGACCCTCTACCGTGCCCTCGTTGCTGCGGCAGCAGCCGCAAGCCCTCCCGGTATAATAGCTCGTTCAAACAGCGAATTAGTGGGGGCCTGTAAAGCACTCGACCAAACGTGTACCCTCGACGAGACCGGCGTGTTAGCCGGCATAGCGGCCTTTAGCGAGCTGGGCATCCTCGAGGTACGGGGATTTGGCGAGGACCGTGAACTTGTGGTAAACAAAGGCAGCAAAAGGGTTGAACTTAACCAGAGTAGCCGATACCTTGAAGGCTGTGAGGAATTGGAGCACTTCATGCGGTTCAAGGACTGGGCGCTCACGGCAACGCCTGACGAGCTGCTTGCTAAGGTAAACCGCCCCATCCTGCCCACCAGACCCGTTAAGGACGAGCAATGACCAACGACCCCATCAACCTCGAGCTTGAGCAGGCCAGCCTTGCGGTCAATGCCTTTGAGCGGGTTGTCGAACAGGCGCGTACCTATATGGGTGACGAGGAGGTCGCCCAGCTCCAGAAGGCCTACGACTTTGCACGCGCCGCGCATAAGGAGCAGCTGCGCAAGACCGGCGAGCCCTTTATCAACCACCCGGTGCAGGTCGCCCTCATCCTCGTCGAGCTCCGCATGGATGTCGACACCGTCACGGCCGCACTTCTCCACGACACCGTCGAGGACTCCGGTGTGACCCTTGAGGAAGTCGAGCACGAGTTCTCTGCCAGCGTCATGACCCTTGTTGACGGCGTGACCAAGATAACCCGCATCGAGATAGAGACTTTGGGCGAGTCGCAGGCCAACAACATGCGCAAGATGCTCATCGCCATGTCGCGCGACATACGCGTCATCGTCATCAAGCTCGCCGACCGCCTGCACAACATGCGTACGCTACAGGCGCTGCGCGAGGACCGCCGCCTGTTCAAGGCACGCGAGACGATGGAGATATACGCGCCGCTTGCGCACCGCCTGGGCATCAACTCGCTCAAGTGGGAGCTTGAGGACCTCGCGTTCTACTACCTTGAGCCCGCGCGGTTTCAGCAGGTGCAGCGCATGGTTGCCGAGTCGCGCAGCGCCCGTGAGGAATACCTCGACAAGACCATAGTCGAACTCTCAAGCGAACTTGAGAAGCTTGGGGTCGAGGCAAAGATTACCGGTCGCCCCAAACACCTCTACTCCATCTACCAGAAGATGGCAGAGAAGGGCAAGGACTTCTCGGAGATATACGACCTTATCGCACTGCGCATCATCGTGAGCAGCGTCAAGGACTGTTATTCGAGCCTGGGTGCCGTGCATACGATCTGGCGGCCCATGCCGGGACGTTTTAAAGACTATATCGCGATGCCCAAGTTCAATATGTACCAGTCGTTGCATACGACGGTCATCGGGCCGGCAGGCCGCCCGCTCGAGATACAGATACGCACCCGCGACATGCACCGCACGAGCGAGTACGGCGTCGCCGCCCACTGGCGCTACAAGGGCGGCAAGGCCGACACCTTTGACGCAGTGTTTGACGAGCAGCTCTCATGGCTGCGCCAGATGCTCGACTGGGCCGACGAGTCTGAGGATGCGCGCGACTTCATGGAGCAGCTCAAGGGCGACCTCACGTACTCCGAGGTCTTCGTCTTCACACCCAAGGGCGAGGTCATCAACCTCAAGACCGGCTCGACGCCCATCGACTTCGCCTATGCCATCCATACCGAGGTGGGCAACCACTGCGTAGGCGCCAAAGTCAACGGCAGTATCGTACCGTTGAGCTACGAGTTGCAGATGGGCGACCGCGTCGAGGTCCTCACGCAAAAGAGCTCCGGCCCGTCGCGTGACTGGCTCACCGTGGTGCGCACGCCCTCTGCGCGCTCCAAGATACGCAGCTACTTCTCCAAGATGAGCAGGGGAGACGACATCCTCCAGGGCCGCGAGCTCCTGGGGCGCGAGATGCGCAAGAACGGCTTGGGCATCTCGTCGACGCGCTCGACACAGGCCATCAAGCAGGTGGCCGAGGAGCTGGGCTTTGGCATCTCCGACGACCTCATGGCCCATGTGGGCGCCGGCAAGATGACTGCCAAGCAGATAACCAACAAGCTCCTGCGCATCCTCACCAAACCGGAGGACGACGCAGCCCCCGGCACCGACCGGCTCCTGGGCCTCGACAAGCTGGTAGGCGCCGCGCTCGAACCGGTGCAGCCGCGCCGCCCCCGTAAGCCAAAGAGCGGTCCCGGGGTGGTGGTCAAGGGGCTTGACGACGTGCTTATCCGCCTGTCACACTGCTGCAACCCGGTTCCCGGCGATGAGATCATCGGCTTTGTGACGCGGGGTCGCGGGGTGAGCGTGCATCGCACGAGCTGCCCCAACGCCCGGGAGCTCCTTGCCACGCCCGAGCGCATCATCGACGTGCAGTGGGAGAACACGGGCATGGCGACCGGCACCTATAACGTCGAGGTGTTTATCGAGGCGGTCGACCGGCTCAAGCTGCTACAAGACGTCACCGTGGAGCTGGCGGGCAGCGGCGTGAACATCCTTGGCGCCAACCTCGCGACCCACCGCGACGGCATCGTCGAGATGCGCTTCCTGTTTGAGGTGAGTGAGACGGCACACATCGAGAAGATACTGCGCGACCTGCACGGCGTAGACGGCGTCATCGATGCCCGCCGTATGCTCCCCGGCGAGGTCGTGCGCAAGAGAAAGGACCTGTAATGGCCGCTGTTGTTGAGACCCTGCCCGTAATGAGCCCCTACCAGTTCACCACAAACTGCTATGTGGCCGCACCCGCGCCCAACAGCGCCCGCGTTGTGGTGATCGACCCCGCCGGAGAGCTGCCCAGCATCCTCGAGGTGATTGGCGGGCGCACACTTGCGGCCATCATCGTCACCCATCGCCACGACGACCACCTGGGCGCCCTTAAAGGGCTTGTGGAGAAAACCAGTGCACCCGTATACGCCCACTGCCTCGATGCCACGGCAATCGAGGAGAGGTGTTTCCCCCCTGCCCGTGACAGAGGCACCTTGGGCCTTGTGAGTCGGCTGGACGAGGGCGACACCGTCACCTGCGACACCCTCACGCTCACGGTGCTGCATACCCCCGGCCATACCATCGGCAGCATGTGCCTGTACAGCGCCCCCGACAAGCTGCTCTTCTCCGGCGACACCATCTTTCGCGGCACCACCGGCCGCACCGACCTTCCCACCGGCAGCCCCTCTGAGATGGCCCAGAGCCTCATCAAACTTAGCGCGCTCCCCGATGATGTGACCGTCTACCCCGGCCACGACGCCCCCACCACCATAGCCTTCGAACGCACCCGCGCACTGGTGGAATACCGGTTGTAGTCCCTTCTATAACGCACTGCTGTAATAAAGATTTAACTTGACAGATGCTGCCTCTGCTCTTAGCATAAGCCTGTTACGGCGTTCTCGAACAATCACAGTTGACCGTTGGAGGTTTTGCAAACAGAGAAGGGGATGTCATGGTGAAGAAGCGGTTCTTGGTGGTCGCGGTCTGCGTATTGACTACTGTTGCGCTGGTGTTTGGCAACACTTTACAGGCATTTGCCTGTACCGGGATCTACTTTGGTGAAGAGACCACCACAAACGGGTCGGTCATATGGGGCCGCTCAGAAGACATCAGCAACAGATACGGCAAGCTGTACACGGTGCATGAGGCGCAGACCCATGCACCGGGTGATATGTTTGTATCCAGTTATGGCTTCACGTACCCCTACCCTGAGCAGACCCTACGGTATACCCTCGTCGCGGACAGTTACTATAACGAGCAGATAACGCCGGAACCCTACGCTGAGGCCGGTATGAACGAGAAGAACGTCGCCATCTCAGGGACCGTCACGTTGAGCAGCGGGAACTCAGCGGTAACCGGTAACACGGGTACCGACCCAATGGTGAGCAGACAGAATGGTGGCCTTACCGAGTGCGACCTGGTCTCGGTAGTGCTTATGCAAGCGACCTCGGCGCGCCATGCCATTGAGATACTCGCGGATATTTGTGATACCTATGGCTCGGCCGAGCGCAACGGCATCACCGTGAGCGATCCCACCGAGGTCTGGTCTATGCAGATACTCTCAGGCCATGAGTATGTCGCCATCAAGGCACCCAGCAACAAGGTGGCCTTCTCCCCCAATCTCACGATGGTGGGGGAGGTTGACATCACCAACGCCCAAAACGTCATTGCCTCCGCTGGTATCATCGAGAAGGCCGTCACTGCTGGTACCTACGTTCCTGGCCCCAATGACGATCCTACATCGCCCAATGCGGTCAACGGCCATACCACCATCATGCTCGCCCAAAGCTATGCCGCAGCCAGTATCGCCAACACCGTCTCCGGCCGCATGTACCTGGGCTACTACTACCTGCAGGGCGTCGAGGCTGCCAAGGCTTTGACCCCTCAGTTCTTCGACTATTACATAGACCCACGCGCAGGTGAGAAGTACAGCCTGTACGAGGCCATGCGCTTCCTTGCCTACCACGGCAACGAGGATGATGAGGTCGATGGCAAGTACGTCGCACCGGTTGCGGGCAACAGCAACGCCATTGGCAATCAGGGCACTGTCGAGGCACATCTCTTCGAGACCCGCAAGAACATGCCCGACGCCCTCGCCACCATTGAATGGCTCGCACTGGCTCCTGCGGAGTTCTCAATCTATATCCCCTCCTACGGTGCTTTGATTACCGAGACAGACGAGCACTTCTCCAGCTTTGACTCTTCCAACTCCGATCGCGACTACAACAACGCCTACTGGGTATTTCGCGAGATATACGCGCAGGTGAACGCCAACCGCGACGTCCTTGAGCCACTGGTCGCCCCGGTACTCGCGGCATACCAGAAGTCCCTCATCGCCCAGCAGCCTGCCGTAGACGAGGCCATGGCCGCGCTCTATGCCGTTGACCCGGCACGGGCGCAACTGATGGCGACCGCTCTTAATAAGGCGCTCTGCGCCCAGGCCTATGACTTCGCCTTCTCGCTGTTGGGCGACATCAATGCCTGGGTAGAGGCTGGGTCGCCAGCAAGCACCGAGCTCTCTGCCGATACGCTTGCGCTGGCACAGCCTGACTACGGGTTTGCGGCAACGGGCGTAGGCGATACCACCGCCCTGCATGAGGCTGTTGCCCAGGCCGCGCCTGCCGTCGCAGCAAAGAACACTGGCGCCAATGCCTATGCGTCGCCCAAATGGGATGCCTTTGATGCTGCGCTTACAAACGCCCAGAATGTCATCGGCGACCCAGACGCCACACAGGATGCGATTGCCGCTGCCCAACAGGCGCTTGTAGACGCAACCGCGGCCTTGAAATTGGATGATACCGGCTATGAGTTTGAAGGTGCAACATCACACACTCTCGGAACTTCTACCAGCCTGGTTGTTGCCTTTGCGCGTGACATCGCGTTCTTCTCCGGCACCCTCAGCGTCAACGGGACAGCGCTGACCGAAGGTACCGACTATACGGTCGAGGCAGGGAGCACGAAGGTGACGATTAAAGCTGCCTATCTGGAGACGTTCGCCGCGGGCGACTACACCCTCTCGGCAGGATTTGGCAACGGGACGCTCACAGCCCCCTTCTCGGTCCTTGCCGCAAGCGGCACGCCAGCTACGGGCAACACCGCGACCGTGCTGCCGCCAACCGGTGACACCGCTACGCCGTTCCTCGCCCTTGCGGCCCTCCTCCTGCTCTGCGCAGCAAGCACCTTCACACTACGCAGGCGCACAAAGAACTGAATAGTCATTACCACAGCTTGTCGTAAATCTGTGACGCGCGAGTGCTTCGCAGCGCGGCGAAACCGCCAAACGTCTCTGTGTACCTGCGTTGCCATCGATGCCGCCCTGCGCGTGGACGTACTAGATTTACTGAGTATAGTTCTATAGTAAAGTGTGATACAGTATTAGTTGTAAGTAAGAGTAGCTCATCATTTGGAGCACTTGGGGCAAAACGGATTTGAGAACGGTCTGGACGGCGGGCGGGAAATAATGGGGAGAGGTTGAGAGTGGACACTGATACCACGATTCAAAGTATCAATCGAGAGATACTTCGGATCGAACAAAGGATTGCCGACCTAGCAAAAGAGATAAGTGAACTCCATGAGCGTCATGGCAGGATTTCCTGCGCCAAACAGCGGTTCAAGCAAAAAGAAACATCATTTTTCGACACCGTCTCCGTTGAACGAAACAGAGCGGCGCGCTCGAAAACAGCAACCCAGATCAGGCTAGCCGTCAGTTATGCGCAATCCATGGACGACCTGTTGTGTGATACCCGCTTCTCACAGACTGCGACATCTTTTACTGAAATAAGTAACAGCTGCAGACGAGCCTTGGAGCATATCGACGACGAAACAGCAAACCGAAACGCCGAAACCACACGGCTTAAAAGGCGTATATCCGATCTTTACTCACAGCGGCGCGCGCTGATGGGAGGATGAGGAGCATGAGCGATCTTGTTGTTGTGGATTCTGAGTATGAAGAACTCCAAAAATACATCATCGATTACGGAAAGGCAGCCGAAACAATGCTCGCATCATATCTGACAGTGATGAATGATGTTCATACCGCTGGACTGGTGTCTGGTAATGCGGCGACTAATCTGAAAGCATTTAACAGCAGGGTGGAAAAGTTACAGGGAACGATTCAATACCTTACTCAGGCTATCTCAAACAAACTGGAAAGTTTTGTGGAGGCGATAGATGACAAGGACGAGTATCTTTATTGACGACTGGCGGGGCGATGGCTGGTTGGACGATGACGGGATAATGGGACGGTGAGCAACAATGGCAGACTCCGACATTCAAGTATCTCTTACAGAATTGAGCAATAACATACAAAAGCTACAGCTGCTTCGTGACAGCGACTCTTTATCCAGTGCGCTGAGTTTGGTCAAAGAAAGTGCCCTTAAAACGAGTACCGGTGCTCTCGCCGAGACAGTGACTCAAATAAACACCCTGATAGACAGCACTACCGAGCAAATAGCCTGCATCATCAACAACTCCGTAGTCTTTCTCGAAAACACAGAGGCTCAATTCAAGGAAGCGGATCTTGCTATGGCTGGGGACGTGGGCACTCTGGGAACGAAGGAGTGAGGACGATTGTGAAGCGAGATTTCTCAACACAGGCGAAAGAAGAATTGCTGGCAGCGATAGCGGATGCCGAAGATGACATTGAAGGCTGGTGGATCTTCAACGACATCGCGGATTGGGTTGGCGACCAGTTCATTTCTGGGGACATCAACTCATATGGAGGAGATATCAGCAGATACCATACGGCTATCGTCGATAAGAAAAACACCACGGTCTCGCAACTGAATACAATCTGGGAAAACGTCTACGGTCAAGACGCACTTTACAGCAGGGAGATGGACGAGCTTCTCTCTGGAGATGGTGAGGTTGTGCGCAACGCTCTGGCGGGGCTTGCCATGGCGATTAGCCCGAATCCCCCAGACGGATTGCCCATGCTGGAGAGGCCCCCCACCGAGGTGAACAAATTCTTCGAAGAGGTCTTTGCTGGTATCGACGATATCAGAGCCAAGAAAGACACTTTTGATGACGTTGGCCAGTTTGGCGGTGATCAGGGTAACCCGCAGACTCACCCCCGCGACTTTGACGACATCATACATCGTTATTTTCCTGATATGACCAAGAAGGAGGTTGATGCTTTCCTTGAAGAAATGAACTCCGTTGGCTGCGGCTATGTGGCCATGAGTCATTCTATCTTTGAGCAATTCATCGGCAGAGAAGAGGAGTTCGAGCGGATATTCGGTTTTCCCATGTATGTAGACGGTGACTTCAACTATGACGCAATGCTCGTTGATTTCTATAGTTCAGTGGGTAATCTCGGTGAGGGTACGCGCTCGACCAGCCGCGAACAATTCTGGGAGAAATATCTCGAAAGATACGATGTCGAGGTCGATGTTAGACAGATCAACAATATGACGCTGCAGGATTTTGAACGCTATGCGTCGCAAGGACAGGTTGTCGTAGGAGTAAGTCCTGTAGAATTGCAAAATGAAGCCGGAGAAATTGACTTTACGAGCGACGGGGGACACGCCATGACAGTCACCGGGATCACCGACGACGGTCGCTACATCGTATCCTCGTGGGGCAAGGTTTACTATCTCGACCCATCAACAGGCACAGGTTGGCTGGATTTTGAGGTGATTGACTATGAATAAGCATATTGTTGGGTACAGGGCTTTGCTTGTCGTGCTTATGCTGGTCGTTTCTTTTGCCCAGGTTGGCTGTATACCCTTTTTAAAAGATCCGAACAAGGAGGTTGAACCAGGCACCATGATTACCTATGACAAAAGCTGGGATTTTCCAAAGTACATTGACTCCACAAAGTTGATACCCTATTCATTTCATTTTGACTGGGCCTACGAAAAGGGACTCATCGGAGAGAAAGACGTGGAAGGGAGGGACTTGACGGAGAAGTACTACCTGCTCCAGGCCGTCTACAAGTATTACTTCAATGTGTACCTGAACGAAACCGTGGGATTTGATGACTACGATGAGGCTCTTGCCACCTCAAGTGAGTACATCTTCAGGCCGCAGGAAGAGGATAGATTAACCGTATACCAGAGGTATGGGAGTTTTGACAGACAGTTCATATACCTGCGTAACAACTTTCATATCGAGCTGCTCTCATCCGATGATCTGGTACTGCTTACCGATGCTGCCCAAAGACCCCCAACAGCGGATGACAGGCAGATGTTTGAGATGGTCACGCGTACTTGGAAGGAAGTAATCACGGTCAGCTACGGTGAGGACACGGAAAGGCGTTTTGAGACAATCTATGATACCGGTGCTTTTACTGGCGGACGCGGGATACCCAACACCGCGCTGGTGCTGTGCCTTCAAACCAGGCAGAACTACGATGAAACCGGCAATTCCGATAACGACATTGAACGGGTAAAGGAGGACTATCTCTACGAGCAATTCAGCGTGCAGATGGAGTCCGAACTCTCCCAGAAACTGGGGGTCGAAGTGATTGTGATGGTGTATGTTTATTGATGAACCATAAAAAAATAACTGTTGGTATTCTCATATTGGCGTTGGTGCTGGCAGGCTCGGGCTATTGGTTTTTTACGCTAGACAACAATATTCTCAGGAGAAATATACCTATAACGTATATGTCCGGAGAATCCGCCTTTGATACCACCGACCCGCGTGCCATAGTTGGAGCGATGGATTACGTCTTTGTCGGACAGATCATCAATGTTAGCGGAACAGATTATAAATACCAAGACAACACACCTTTCACAAATTATGAGATACGGGTTATCAAGAACATAAAGGGTGAATTGGTTCTGGACACGATACACGTACAAAAAATGGGAGGTCTGACACTTGATCAGTCGCACTATGTCGTTTGCGAAGACGATTTTCTCCCGTTTCTTGGGGATATATGCATTTTTAACACACGCGCTCGAGAGGATGGAACGCTTGGGTTATATGGCGCGAATTCAAATGTACTGCTTGATTTTCCTGCTTCACAAGACGTCAAAAAGGATTTACTGACCAGCATTGAAACCTCCGAGGTATACCACATGTTTCTTACAGCCTCAATAGACCCTATAGAAAGCACTCTGACACATGGTGTCTCAAAATATGACGTAGCACGCAATACAGGATCAAGGAGTAACTGAACACCAAGACAGATGATGATTCGCTGTAACAGGCACTGCCTTGTGATGCCAGGTCTGGCAGCCTGACTTGTAATGAACTTGCAACCTGTTTTGCGCTCATATGGTATACACTTCCACCAGGCTTAAAACCTGGTGGAAGGACGACTATGTATATAGCGGTCATTCAGATGAACCCAACAGTTGGCGCGCTCACGCATAATGCGCGCAAGGCGCTTGCGCTCATCGACGAGCTGGCGGCGACGCCATACCCGCCCGACCTGGTGGTGTTCCCGGCGTATGCGCTCAGTGGCGCGCCGCTTGAGGGCCTGGCCTACTCCGACGCCTTTGCGGCCGAGTGCCTTGACGTCGCCAGGGACTTTATCATCCATGCCAAGCTGCCCACCATCATCGGCACGGTGCTTCCACGGCCGTTTGAGGGCGCGTATGCCTTCGTGTGCGAGCCCGAGGTGCTGTACTGCAAGGACGGCGTAGGCGGGGCATTGGGCTTTGTCGACATCGACAACGAGTGGGACGAGGACCGCTACGCCTCGAGCGTCACCGTGGTGCTCGACGGCCATACGGTGACGGTCCTGCTTGACGACTACCCCGAGAGCGACGACGACCTTGACCCGTCAGATGTGGTCATCATGCTGCTTGCCAAGGAGTATCGCAACACCAATTCGATGTTCACGTCGTCCCAGCAGCTCCATCACCTGCGCTCCTGCGCCCAAGAGGCCAATGCGTGGGTGGTCGCCGCCAACCT